>NZ_JBEXKC010000015.1:0-129777 GCF_040609475.1 Streptomyces sp. NPDC004667
GGCGGGCCGGTGAGCGCCGGCCGCGGCCCAAGCCCCCCCCCATTTGGGTCCGCCCGCGGGGGGGGCGGGGGCGGGGCCCTTCCGCCGGTCCGGCGGGGGGGGGGGCGTCCCCCCCCCCCCGGCTCCTTCCGGTGTCGCTGAGGGTCAGACCGCCCGGCGGCGGCCCTGGACGCCGGTGCCGACGCGGCTGCGCGCGGAGGCCGCGGCGGCGCCGCCGCCGGTGGAACCGCCGGAGGTGCGACGGCCCTGGCCGGCGGAGCCGGCGGCCGAGCCGGAGCCCTGGCCGCCCTGACCGCGGCGGGACCGCTCGGAGCCGGCGGAGGGGGCCTGCCCGGAGGCGCCGGAGCCGGTGCGGCGGCCGCGGCCGCCGGACGCGGGGGCGCCGCCCGTGGCGGAGCCGGTGCGCGGGCCGCCGGAGCGGCGGCGCGCGGAGCCCGAGCCGGAGCCGGAGCGCTGCTTCGGCGGGGTCGCGACCGGCACCTCCAGCACCACGGGGATGCCCGAGGGCTCCCGGGCGCCGGTCAGGCGGGACAGCTCCTCGTCGGAGGACTTGATCTGCGCGGTGCGCGGGGTGATCCCGGCGTCCGACATCAGGCGGGTCATGTCGCGCTTCTGGTCGGGCAGGACCAGGGTGACGACGCTGCCGGACTCGCCGGCGCGGGCGGTACGGCCGCCGCGGTGCAGGTAGTCCTTGTGGTCGGTGGGCGGGTCCACGTTGACGACGAGGTCGAGGTCGTCGATGTGGATGCCGCGCGCGGCCACGTTGGTGGCGACCAGTGCGGTGACCTCGCCCGTCTTGAACCAGTCGAGGGTGCGGTTGCGCTGCGGCTGCGAGCGTCCGCCGTGCAGGCCGGAGGCGCGGACGCCGTCGGCCAGCAGCTTCTTGACCATGCGGTCCACGCCGCGCTTGGTGTCGACGAACATGATCACCCGGCCGTCGCGTGCGGCTATGCGGGTGGCCACGGCCTTCTTGTCGGTCTCGTCCATGACGTACAGGACGTGGTGCTCCATCGTGCTGACCGCGCCGGCGGACGGGTCGACGGAGAAGGCGACCGGGTCGGTGAGGAACATCTTGACGAGCTTGTCGATGTTCTTGTCGAGGGTCGCCGAGAACAGCATGGTCTGGCCGCCGGGCTCGACCTGCTTGAGCAGGGCGGTGACCTGCGGCATGAAGCCCATGTCGGTCATCTGGTCGGCCTCGTCGAGGACCGTGACGGAGACCTGGGAGAGGTCGGCGTCGCCGCGGTCGATGAGGTCCTTGAGGCGGCCGGGGGTGGCGACGAGCACCTCGGCGCCGCGGCGCAGGGCGCCGGACTGCCGGTTGATCGACATGCCGCCGACGACGGTGGCGATGCGCAGGTTGACGGCCGTGGCGTAGGGGGCCAGGGCGTCGGTGACCTGCTGCGCGAGCTCGCGGGTCGGTACGAGGACCAGCGCGAGCGGCGCCTTCGGCTGCGCGCGGCGGCCGGCGGTGCGGGAGAGCAGGGCCAGGCCGAAGGCCAGCGTCTTGCCGGAGCCGGTGCGGCCGCGGCCGAGCAGGTCACGGCCGGCGAGGGAGTTCGGCAGCGTGGCGGCCTGGATGGGGAACGGCTCGGTCACGCCCTGGGCGGCGAGGGTCTTCAGCAGCGCCTCGGGCATGTCCATGTCCTCGAACGCGGCCACCGGCGGGAGGGCCGGGGTCAGCGGTTCGGGCATGGTGAACTCTTGCGGCCGGGCAACGGGGGCGGACTTCTGCCGTCCCGCGCCAGCCTTCGGACGTCCCTGGGCCGCACCTCGGCCCCGGGTGGGGCGGCGGCTGGGTCGTGCGGAGCTGGAGCTGGTCATGCGGAAAAAGCCCTCCTGAAACCGGCAGGTGCGAAACAGCGGTCGAAACAGCAGACAAGCCGGGGCCCGCACCTCGCGGCGCGGACCCCGGCATGCTGAAGAACTTAGGCGGGGAGGATGTTCTCCGCCTGGGGGCCCTTCTGGCCCTGGGTGACATCGAAGGTCACGCGCTGACCCTCGGTGAGCTCACGGAAGCCCTGGGTGGCGATGTTCGAGTAGTGGGCGAAGACGTCCGGGCCGCCACCGTCCTGCTCGATGAAGCCGAAGCCCTTTTCCGAGTTGAACCACTTCACGGTACCGTTAGCCATTTGAATCTCCTGAATAGGCGGCAAGGGCCCCATCCGGAGATTCCGGTAAAAACAATTAAAGCGCCTGTCGGAGCATTCCCGTCAGGCGCACATAAAGTTCATGGGTACCACAACTGCAACGCCTCAAAGCTAGCACACCTCACCCGGGGAGCGCCTCCGCCACCGCGGAACCTTCTGGCGACCGGGGGGCCGCACGGCCCCCGGCCCCCCGGTTCCCGGCTCCCGGCGGGTGTCAGAGGCGTTCGATGATGGTGACGTTGGCCTGGCCGCCGCCCTCGCACATGGTCTGGAGGCCGAAGCGGCCGCCCGTGCGTTCCAGTTCGTGCAGGAGGGTGGTCATCAGCTTGACGCCCGTCGCGCCCAGCGGGTGGCCCAGGGCGATGGCGCCGCCGTTGACGTTCACCCGGTCGGGGTCGGCTCCCGTCTCCTTCAGCCAGGCCAGGACCACCGGGGCGAAGGCCTCGTTGATCTCCACCAGGTCGATGTCGGAGAGGGTCAGGCCCGTCTTCTTCAGGGCGTGCGCGGTCGCGGGGATCGGGGCCGACAGCATCCGGATCGGGTCCTCGCCGCGGACGGACAGGTGGTGGACGCGGGCCCGGGGGGTGAGGCCGTGTTCGGCGACCGCCCGCTCGGAGGCGATCAGCATCGCCGCCGCCCCGTCGGAGACCTGGGAGGAGACGGCGGCGGTGATGGTGCCGCCCTCGACGACGGGCCGCAGGCCGGCCATCTTCTCCAGGCTGGTGTCCCGGCGCGGGCCCTCGTCCACGCGCACGTCCCCGTAGGCGACGGTCTCGCGCTCGAAGCGGCCCTCGTCGATGGCCCGCAGGGCCCGCCGGTGGGAGCGCAGGGCGAACTCCTCCATGTCGCGCCGGGAGATCCCCCACTTCTCGGCGATGAGCTGCGCGCCGTGGAACTGGTTGACGGGGGCGTCCCCGTAGCGGGCGCGCCAGCCCGCCGATCCCGCGTAGGGGCCCTCGGTGAATCCCAGGGGTTCGGCGGCCTGCCGGGAGGCGAAGGCGATGGGGATCATCGACATGTTCTGGGTGCCGCCCGCGACCACCAGGTCCTGGGTGCCGGACAGGACGCCCTGCGCCGCGAAGTGGACGGCCTGCTGGGAGGAGCCGCACTGGCGGTCGACGGTGACGCCCGGCACCTCCTCGGGCAGTCCGGCCGCCAGCCAGGCGGTGCGCGCGATGTCCCCGGCCTGCGGGCCGACGGTGTCGAGGCAGCCGAAGACCACGTCCTCGACGGCGGCCGGGTCGATCCCGGTCCGCTCGACCAGCGCCTTCAGGACGTGCGCGCCGAGGTCGGCGGGGTGCACGGCGGACAGGCCGCCGCCCCTCCGGCCCACGGGGGTGCGTACGGCGTCGACTATGTAGGCCTCGGGCATCGGGACTCCTCCGTTGGTTTACGTGCGTACGGCGATCCCGTCCAGCACCATCGACAGGTACTGACGGGCGATCTCCTCGGGGCTGTGCTGTCCGCCGGGCCGGTACCAGGAGGCGGCGACCCACACCGTGTCGCGGACGAAGCGGTAGGTGAGGCGGATGTCGAGGTCGGCCCGGAAGACCCGGGCGGCGACCCCGCGCTCCAGCGTGCCGAGCCACGCCTTCTCGAACTTGACCTGCGAGTCGGAGAGGTAGTGGAAGCGGGGCTGGGCGGACAGGGTCCGCGCTTCCTTCTGGTAGATGGCGACGGCGGCGCGGTGCCGGTCGATCTCCCGGAAGGACTCGGTGACGAGGGCCTCGATGGTCTCCCTGGGGCCGAGACCGGCGGCCAGGACGGTGTCGTAGCCGGCCCACAGCTCGTTCAGGAAGGCCGAGAGGATCTCGTCGAGCATCGATTCCTTGGAATCGAAGTGGTAGTAGAGGCTGCCGGCGAGCATCCCGGCGGCGTCGGCAATCTTGCGGACGGTGGTGGCGTTGTAGCCCTGGGCCGCGAAGACCTCGGCTGCGGTGTCGAGGAGTTCGCGTCGGCGCTCGGGTGAGGCCGTCACCTGCGGCTTCTTCTTGTTCGTTGGCACGGGCCCATTCTGCGGCTACGCGTGCTGGCTGCTGACCGAGACGGTCTCGCCCGTCATGTAGGACGAGTATCCGCAGGCCAGGAAGACGATGACGTTGGCGATCTCCCAGGGCTCGGCGTACCGGCCGAAGGCCTCGCGGGCGGTGAGTTCGGTGAGCAGCTCCTCGCTGGTGACCTTCACCAGGTGGGGGTGCATGGCCAGGCTGGGCGCGACCGCGTTGACCCGTACGCCGAAGTCCGCGGCCTCCAGCGCGGCGCAGCGGGTCAGGGCCATCACCCCGGCCTTGGCGGCGGCGTAGTGGGCCTGGCCCCTCTGGGCGCGCCAGCCGATGACGGAGGCGTTGTTGACGACGACCCCGCCGCGGCCAGCGGCCTCGAAGGAGCGCAGGGCGGCGCGGGTGCAGCGGAAGGTGCCGTTCAGGGTGACGTCGAGGACCCGGGACCACTGTGCGTCGGTCATGTCGACGAGGTCGGCGGTGCCGCCGAGCCCGGCGTTGTTGACGACGACGTCGAGGCCGCCGTGGAGTTCCTCGGCGCGGGCGAAGAGGGCCTGGACCTGGCCCTCGTCGGTGACGTCGCAGGGCAGGGAGGCGACGCGGTCCGCGCCGAACTCGGCGGCGAGGGCCTGCTCGGTCTCCTTCAGCCGGCGGGCGTGGGCGTCGCCGATGAGGATGCGGGCGCCCTCCTCCAGGAAGCGGCGGGCGGTGGCGCCGCCGATGCCGGCCCCGGCGGCGGCGGTGATGACGGCGGTGCGGCCCGCCAGCAGGTCGTGGGCGGGGACGTACGCGGGGGCGGTCATGTCCGTGCCTCCTTGGGAAGGCCGAGGATCCGCTCGGCGACGATGGTGCGCTGGATCTCGTCGGAGCCCGCGTAGATCGTGTCGGCGCGGGAGAAGAGGAAGAGCCTCTGCCAGTCGTCGAGGTCGTACGGGTCCCCGTGCTCGCCGGTCGCGAGGAGGGAGGCGGCGCCGCGGACGTCCATGGCGAGTTCGCCGAGGTCGCGGTGCCAGCGGGCCCAGTACAGCTTGGCCACGGAGGGTGCGGTTCCGGGGCTCAGGGCGGTGGCGCGCATGGTCTCCAGGCCGATCCAGGCGCGGACGAGGCGGTCGCGGAGCAGCGGGTCGGCGAGGGCGCCGTTGCGGGCGGCCAGTGCGGCGAGGTCCTCCAGTTCGCGGCGGAAGCCGACCTGCTGGCCGAGGGTGGAGACGCCGCGCTCGTAGCCGAGGGTGGCCATGGCGACGGCCCAGCCGTCGCCGGGTGCGCCGACGACGTGGGCGGCGTCGGTGCGGGCGCCGTCGAAGAAGACCTCGTTGAACTCGGAGGTGCCGGTGAGCTGGACGATGGGCCGGATCTCGACTCCCGGCTGGTCCAGGGGGACCAGGAGGTAGGACAGGCCGGCGTGGCGCCGGGAGCCGGGGGTGGTGCGGGCGAGGACGAAGCACCACTGGGACTCGCGGGCGAGGGAGGTCCAGATCTTCTGGCCGTCCACCACCCACTCCCCCTCGTGCAGCCGGGCGCGGGTGCGGACGCCTGCGAGGTCGGAGCCGGCGTCGGGCTCGCTGTAGCCCTGGCACCACAGCTCGCGCACCTCCCGGATGGCGGGGAGGAAGCGGGCCTTCTGCTCCTCGGTGCCGTGGTCGATGAGGGTGGGGCCGAGGAGCTGTTCGCCGATGTGGCCGACGCGGGCGGGGGCGTCGGCGAGGGCGTACTCCTCGTGGAAGGCGATCTGCTCCTCGGTGCTCGCGCCGCGGCCCCCGTAGCGCTCGGGCCAGCCGAGGCAGGTCCAGCCGTGGGCGGCCATGTGGCGTTCCCAGGCGAGGCGTCCCTCGAACTCCTCGTGCTCGCGGCCCGGTCCGCCGCGGCCCTTGAGGGCGGCGAACTCACCGGTGAGGTGGGTCCGTAGCCAACTCCGGACCCCGGTGCGGAACTCCTCGACGCTGCTCATGGCCGTACGTTAACCTACCAAACACTTGTTAGGGAAGGATGTCCGCATGCCCGACGCCACCGACGCCACACCGGTGCTGTACGAGCGGCGCGGCCCCGTCGCGTACGTGACGATGAACCGCCCCCGCTACCGCAACGCGCAGAACAGCGCCATGACCTACGCCCTGGACGACGCCTTCTACCGGGCCTCCGACGACCCGGAGGTGAAGGTCGTCGTGCTGGCCGGGGCCGGGGAACACTTCTCCGCCGGCCACGACATCGGCACCCCGCAGCGCGACGCGCACCTGCCCTTCGCGCGGCGGGCCGGCCTGTGGTGGGACCACTCGGCCCGGCCGGGCGCCGAGTCCCGCTTCGCCCGGGAGTCGGAGGTCTACCTGGGGATGTGCCGGCGCTGGCGGGAACTGCCCAAGCCGGTGATCGCCTCCGTGCGGGGGGCCTGCGTGGCGGGCGGACTGATGCTGGCCTGGGTGTGCGACCTGATCGTGGCGAGCGAGGACGCCTTCTTCGCGGACCCGGTGGTGCGGATGGGCATCCCCGGGGTCGAGTACTTCGCGCACCCGTGGGCGATGCCCCCGCGGATCGCCAAGGAGTTCCTCTACACCGGCGAGCGGATGCCCGCCCGGCGGGCGTACGAGGTCGGCATGGTCAACCGGGTCGTGGCCCCGGACGCACTGGCCGCCGAGACCGAGCGGCTGGCCCTGCGGATCGCCGGGATGCCCTCCTTCGGGCTGGCCCTGACCAAGCGGGCCGTCAACCAGGCCGAGGACCTCCAGGGGATGCACGGCGGCATGGACTCGGTCTTCGGACTGCACCACCTGGCGCACGCCCACAACGCCGAGACGGCGGCGGACTCGCTCGGCGGCATGGACGTGGCCGCCATGAAGGAGGCGAACGGCTGATGGACCTGACCGAGTCGGCGGAGGTGGCGGCCTTCCGGGCCGAGGCGCGGGCCTGGCTGGCCGCACACGTACCGCGGCGGCCCCTGCCCTCGCTGGAGACCGCGGCGGGCTTCGAGGCGCACCGGGAGTGGGAGGCGCGGCTGGCCGCGGACCGCTGGTCGGTGGTGTCCTGGCCCGAGGAGTACGGCGGCCGGGGCGTGGACCTCGAACGGTGGCTGGTCTTCGAGGAGGAGTACTGGGCGGCGGGCGCGCCGGGCCGGGTCTCGCAGAACGGCATCAACCTCCTCGCCCCGACCCTCTTCGACCACGCGAGCCCCGCCCAGCGGGCCCGGGTGCTGCCCTCCATGGCGAGCGGCGAGGTGATCTGGGCGCAGGCCTGGTCCGAGCCGGAGTCGGGCTCCGACCTGGCCTCGCTGCGGTCCCGGGCCGAGCGCACGGAGGGCGGCTGGCTGCTGTCGGGGCAGAAGACCTGGTCCTCGCGGGCCGCCTTCGCGGACCGGGCCTTCGGCATCTTCCGTACGGATCCCGGTGCGGACCGGCCCCACCGGGGGCTCACGTACCTGATGTTCGGCCTGCGGGAGCCGGGGGTGACGGTGCGGCCCATCGGCCGGCTCGACGGCAAGCCCGCCTTCGCCGAACTCTTCCTCGACCGGGTCTTCGTACCCGACGAGGACGTGATCGGGGAGCCGGGCCAGGGCTGGCGGATCGCGATGGCGACGACGGGCAACGAGCGCGGGCTGACCCTGCGCTCCCCCGGCCGGTTCCTGGCCGCCGCCGACCGGCTGCTGGCCCTGTGGCGGGAGCGGGGCGACCCGGCGGACACGGCCCTGCGCGACCGGGTCGCGGACGCGGTGGTCGGGGCGCGCGCCTACGAGCTGTTCACCCGGGCCGGCGCCTCCCGCCTCGCGGCGGGCACCGCGATCGGCGCCGAGTCCAGCCTGAACAAGGTGTTCTGGTCCGAGTACGACATGGCCCTGCACGAGACGGCCCTGGACCTGCTGGGCCCGGAGGCCGAGCTGGCGGAGGGCGAGTGGGCCGAGCCGTGGGTCTTCTCCCTGGCGGGGCCGATCTACGCCGGCACCAACGAGATCCAGCGCGACATCATCGCCGAGCGGCTGCTCGGCCTCCCGAAGGGCCGCCGCTGATGCGCTTCCTGCCGACCGAGGAACAGAACGACTTCACCCGTACGCTGCGCTCCCTCCTCGGCGCCGCCGAGGTGCCCGCGGCCGTCCGGGCCTGGGCCGCCGGGGACCACGGACCGGGGCTCGCCCTGTGGTCGCGGCTCGCGGACGCGGGGCTGTTCGCGCTGGCCGTGCCCGAGGCGTACGAGGGGCTGGGCCCGCTCCCGGTGGAACTGACCCTCGGCTTCGTGGAGCTGGGCCGGGCCGGCGTCCCCGGGCCGGCCGTGGAGAGCGCGGCGGCGGCGGTGCTGCTGGCGCACCTGGGCGACGAGGCGCTGGCGAAACGCTTCCTCCCGGGGCTGGCGGCGGGTACGGCCCCGGCCGCGCTGACCCTGCCGGGCGGCTCCCCGTACGCCCTGGACGCGGACGCGGCCACCTGGCACTTCGCCGTCTCGGCGGCGGGGGAACTGCACCTGGTCCCGGCCGGTGCCACCGTCGCCCCGCTGGTCTCCCTCGACCCGGCCCGCAGGCTCGGGGCCCCGGCGGACGGCGGGGAACTCCTCGCGGCGGGCCCGGCCGTCACGGCCGCCGCGGAGGCGGCCCTGCGGTGGGCGCGGCTGCTGACGGCGGCCCAGTGCCTGGGCGTCGGCGAGGCGCTGCTCGGGCGGACCGTCGAATACGCCAGGCAGCGCACCCAGTTCGGGACGCCGATCGGCTCCTTCCAGGCGGTCAAGCACCGGCTGGCGGACACCCTGCTGGGCCTGGAGTTCGCCCGGCCGCTGCTGTGGGCGGCGGCGCTGTCCCTGGAGCCGGGCGAGGTCGCGGCGGCGAAGCTCGCCGCGGGCGGGGCGGCGTACGCGGCCGCGCTGACCGCGCTGCAGCTGCACGGGGCCGTCGGCTACACCGAGGAGCTGGACCTGTCGCTGTGGCTGCGCAAGGCCCGGCCGCTGCGGGACGCCTGGGGCACGCCCGCCCAGTGCCGGGCACAGGTGCTTCAGTCCCGGGAGCGGTAGTACGTCACCACCACGGTGTTCACCAGCACCAGACCGGCGAACCACGCGGCCTGCGTGAGCATCCCCAGCCCGAGGAGGGCGAGGGCCGCGGAGCCGAACACGACGGCCTTCACGGCGAGTACGGCCGGCAGCGGGACCCGGTAGCGGGCGCGCGGCGCGGCGAAGGCCCCCCACAGGGCGGCCGCGGCGCCCGCCACCACCGCCCCGATCAGCGCGCCGACGACGAGGCGGCCGCCCCAGTCGTAGCCCCAGATGGCGAGCGCGAGGAGGGCGGCGACCTCCAGGACGAACGCGAGGAGTTCGTTGACCTGCCGGAACGCGCGGTGGGCCGCGGAGGCTGCCGTCATCACGGGTTCCGGGCGAGGTGCAGGGCGACGGTGTAGGGCTCCTCCACCGTCCCGTCCGGGAAGAGCCCCTCCAGCCGGGCGCGCTCGGCGTCCATGAACGCGCGGGTGCCCGCCTCTCCGAGCAGCAGGAAGGCCGAGTGGCTGGAGAGGTTGGCGAGGTGGGCGTCGAGGGGGATCCGGCGCGACCAGGCGATGGTGCGGGTGGCGAATCCGGAGCCGATGCCCTGCGGGAGGGTACGGAACCGGGTGTCGCCGTCCGCAGCGAAGAACGCGCGGATCCGCGCGCCCTGTTCGGCGACCCAGGGGACGGACTCGTCCATGTCGTTCCACCAGATGGCGAGCGCGCCGCCGGGGCGCAGGACGCGGCGGGCCTCCGGGACGGCGCGGGCGGGGTGGGTCCAGTGCCAGGCCTGTGCGTACGTGACGAGGTCGAAGGCGCCGGTGGACAGGGGCAGTCGGTCCCCGTCGCCGCGGACGACCGGGATGTCCGGGTGCGCCCGCCGGAACTCCGCGGCCATCCCGTCCCCGGGCTCGACGGCGACCACCTCGGCCCCGCGCCGGCGCATCGGTCCGGTCCCGAGGCCGGTCCCGGCCCCCACGTCGGCCACCCGGGCTCCGGCGAGCGGCCGGCCGGACAGTTCCTCGACGGCGTCGTACAGCGCTTCGGGATACCCGGGGCGGTGGGCCGCGTAGAGCGCGGCGGCCGCATCGAAGGAACGGGCACGTGTCGTCATGCGCCCATTGTTTTCGATCACCCCCGCCGTGACCAGCCCTTTCCTCCGGCTCGTGCGGTGCCGGAGCCCGTGCGGGGCCCCGGTTCCCGGGTGCCGGTTCCGGCCCTTTCGCGACAGACCGGGCGATGCACCATTTTCCCGACTTTGTAAACACATTGCCCGTCGTTTACGGTGTCGGAGGCGCGGGAAGAACCGCGTCCGGATTCGCGGGAGGTGATCAGCGTGCCTATTGGCAGTAGTGCCATGGCGTATACGCCACCGATCCCGCTCGACGCGCTTCGCTAGTCGCGCTTCCTTATATAAATCCGACATCGAATCGGCGCGCCCCGGCACGTCCACCGATGCCCGGGGTGCACGGATGTCGATACGCGCCGCGTCCCCGACTTTCCCAGCGAACACATTCACCAGACTTTTACCGCCGAAACACGTCCGCGATCCGCCGGATCGTGACGGGTGCATGCCGAGTGCTGCCCGGGACGTGCCGTGACGGGAGGAATGCCATGACCAACATGACGCCGACGAACCACGACAACACGCTCATGCCGGCCGAGACGGTGGCGGAGCACGCCCAGAAGGTGGAGCTGCTCCGCGAGATCAACCGGGAGATCCGCGGGCTGAACCAGGAGATGGGAGACATCCGGGAGATCACCGAAGACCAGCTGAAGGTCACCGTGGAAACCCGGAAGGTGAGCGCCTGGACGGCGATCGCCGTCGTGCCCGGCGCCCTGGCGGCGCTCTACGGCTCCAACTTCGAGCACATGCCCGAGCTGCAGTTCAAGTACGGCTGGCCGATTTTCCTCGTCGCCCTGGCGTCCACCGCGCTGGCCACCTACTTCACGGTCAAGCGCAAGGGCTGGCTGTAGGCCCGCCATCGACCAGAGGAAGGTCAATTCACATGTCGGAAAATTCCACACCCCTCAGCTTGGCCGGGCTCACCGCGAGGGACCTCGACTCGTACTCGAATGACGAACTGCGCACTTTCCTCCAGGGAGTCCGCCGGTACCGGAAGGAATTGGTATTGCTCCACCGGAAGTCGGTGGACCTCTACGAGGGGACAAAGGTCGCCCGGAAGGTCAGTTCGTGGCTCGTGGTGTTCATGATGCCCACGCTGCTGGGCGGTATCTACTCGGCGAACTTCTACCAGCCCGAGACCGCGCTCGTCTGGGCCTGGCCCGCCTTCCTCGCCCTGGTGGCGGGATCGGGGATCGCCATGTTCGTCCACCTGCGGCGCAGGGGCTGCATTTAGCGAGAGCGAGGATCCATGACCCGCAGTACACGGCGGGGCGGTGCGGAGGGGCGCCCCCGCCACACCGCACGCATTGCCGCCCCCTCGCTCCTCCTCGCCGTGGCCCTGCTCTTCCCGCGGCTGCTGCCCAACAGACCGGGCAACCTCGGCAGTCTGGCCGAGACGGCCCTGCCGTGGTTCGCCGTCGCGATAGCGGTCCTCCTCCTGTGGGCGGCCGCGCGCGGCACACGGGCGGGGATGGCGGCGGCCCTGGTGCCCCTCGCGGCCTGGTGCTACCTGTTCGTCCCCACCCTGACGGCGCCGCCCCGCGCGGGGCTCGGCGACTTCAAGGCCCTGTCCTTCAACGTCGGCGGGGCCCGCACCACCCCCGAGGCCGTCGCCCGGGAGGTGATCGCCACCGGCGCCGATCTCGTCGCCCTGGAGAAGGTCCCCCTGGGGGCCGTCCCCGCGTACGAGAAGGCACTCGCCGCGGCGTACCCCCACCACACCACCCGCAACACCCTCGGCCTGTGGTCACGCCACCCGCTGCGCGAGGTGGAGGCGCTGGATCTGGGAGGCCCCTGGCCGCACGCGATCCGGGCCGTCGCCGGCACCCCGGGCGGGGACACCGCCGTCTACACGGTGCGCCTGCCCTCCGTACGGGTCCGGGCGTCCGAGGGCTTCACCATCGGGCCCCGCGACGCGGCCGCGGCCCAACTGGCCGACCGCATCGCCAGGGATCCGGCCTCCCGCATGATGGTGCTCGGCGACCTCAACGGCAGCCTGGACGACCGGGGCCTGGCCCCGCTCACCCGGCAGCTGGAGCCCGCACAGGAACACGCGGGCAAGGGCTTCGGGTTCACCTGGCCCGCCCCCTTCCCCGTGGTCCGGATCGACCACGTGCTGCTGCGCGGTCTGGAGGCCACCACCGCCAGCGTCCTGCCCGACCTGGGCAGCGACCACCGGCCCGTCCTCACCGAGGTCAGACGCACGGCCTGAGGGGGGTCCGCCCCGCACGGGCCGGTCCGACGCCGTCGCCATCGCCGTCGGGGCCGCGCGCTCCCGCCGGACTCGTGGACCGGATCCGGCGGACGTACGGTGGACGGGAAGAAGCGACGCGGACGTCCGGGCGCTTGCGCGACGGGCCGCCGCTCACGGGGGATCCTCCCGACGGGTCGCCCGTCGTGTCCGCGGCGCCCGCCCCCGGCGGAACCGGACCGGGCGGCGGCGCCGCCCCTCACCGTCCCCTTCCTATGGAGGGCCCTTCCCATGCGGACCACCACACGAATACGCCGTCTCTGCGCCGCCGCCTGCGCGGCTCCCCTGCTGGTACTCGCCGGAGCGGCCGCCGCCGGCGCCGCGACGGCCGTCGTCCCCGCCACGGCGCCCGGCACCGTGACCGCCACGCCGGGCGAGATCCTGCAGCTGGTCAACGCCGAGCGCGCCAAGGCCGGCTGCCCCGCCCTGAAGGAGAACGCGCAACTCGCCAAGGCCGCCCAGACCTTCGCGGACGACGCGGCCAAGAACAACCTGACCTCCCACACCGGTTCCGACGGCTCCTCCGCCCAACAGCGGATCAAGGACGCGGGCTACGAGGCGCGCATGTACGGGGAGAACATGTTCAACGGCAGCACCGACGCCAAGGCCGCCGTCGACTGGTGGACGGGCAGTTCGAGCCACCACGCCACCATGGTCAACTGCGCCTTCGTCGACACCGGTGTCGGCGTCAGCGGCACGTACGCGGTGCAGGTCTTCGCGACGCCGTCCTGACGCCGTTCCGCCTACGTGACGCCGTTCCCGCCCGGAACCGCGGACGGCCTATCCGCGGCGCAGCGAAAGGCGCATGAGGGTGGCCGTCTGGACGAGGAGGAGGACGGTCGTGGCCGCCTGGGCTGCCCACCGGTCGGGGCCGGTGTCCGTCCGGCCGTACCCCGCCCAGGCCGCCGCACCCGCCAGGGCCACGCCCACCGCGACGGCGGCGACGAGGAAACGGCCCGCGAACTCCGCCGACGTGCCCTGGGGGACGGCGGAGCCGAGGACGAACACCCCGAGCAGGACCGGGATCCAGGGTGCTCCGGAGTCGCGCAGCAGGAAGGCGGCACCCGCCTCCACGGCGAGGAGCAGGCAGACGCGCAGGAGGAAGCCAGGCATGGACACATCATGCCGGGGAATCCGGCGTGCGCACCCGCCCCCGGCCCGCATAGGATCCGCCGCAAGGGCGGGGTCGTAGCACAGAGGTCGTTGCACCCCCCTGCAAGGGGGAACACGCCGGTTCGAATCCGGCCGCCCCGCCCCCCTCTTCTCGCTACGGTGTCGCCGCCAGCCAGGCCGCCGCCCCGGCGAGCGCCGCCCGGCCGGCCGGCAGCGGCAGGCCCAGGAAGCCGTGGAAGACGCCCGGGTAGAGCCGGACCTCGCAGTCGGCCCCCGCCTCCGCCAGCCGGCGCGCGTACGCCAGCCCCTCGTCCCGCAGCAGGTCGCAGTCGGCGAGGAGGACCAGCGTGCGCGGCAGTGCGGCCAGCGCCTCCCGGCCCGCCCGCAGCGGCGAGACGTGCGGGTGGGCGGGGTCGCCCCCGTACTGGTCCCAGTACCAGGCCATGTGCGCGGCGGTGTGGAAGTGGTCCCGGCCGTACGTGGTCACCGACCCGGAGCCCATCGAGGCGTCCAGCGGCGGGTACGCCAGCAGTTGCCCGGCCGCCAGTCCGGGTGCGCGCAGCGCGGTGACGGCGGCCAGGTTGCCGCCGCTGGAGTCCCCCGCGACCACCACCCGCCCCGGGTCGCAGCCCAGCGCCCCGGCTTCGGCACGCGCCCACAGCAGGACGGTGAGGGCGTCGTCGGAGGCGGCGGGCCAGGGGTGTTCGGGGGCCAGCCGGTAGTCGGCAGAGACGACCACCACCCCGGAGGCGGCGGCCAGCTTCCGGCACAGGGCGTCGTGCGTGTCCAGCCCGCACATCACCCAGCCGCCGCCGTGGAAGTACACGGCGAGCGGCCGGCCGGCGGCTCCCGGCGCGGGGTCGTAGATCCGCACCGGGACCCCGCCCGCGTCGGCGTCGCGCACCGAGGCGACCTCGGGTCCGGGCGGGCCGGGCACGGCCGCCGCCCGCAGGGCGCCCACGTCCCCGGGTCCGGGGAAGGCCGCCGCCATCGCGTCGCACAGCCCCCGCGCGGCGGGGGAGAGTCGCCCGCTCATCCGGCCGTCATCCCCCCGTCGACCGCGAACTCCGTTCCCGTCACGTACGAGGAGGCGTCCGAGCACAGGAAGAGCACCAGCTCCCCGACCTCCCGGGGCCGCCCCATCCGGCCCAGCGGCACGTGCGACCAGTCCCGTCCGGCGACCGCGTCGGCCACCATCGGGGTGTCGATGGCCCCCGGGTGCACGGAGTTGACCCGGATCCCGTCCCCGGCCAGGTCGAGCGCGGCGGAGCGGGTCAGCCCGCGCAGGGCGAACTTGGTGGACCCGTAGGCCGCGTGGCCCGGTATGCCGACCAGGCCCGCCGTGGAGGAGATGTTGACGATCGAGCCGCCGCCGGCCGCCCGCAGCACGGGCGCGACGGCCTGGATGCCGAGGAAGGGCCCCAGCAGGTTGACCCGCAGCAGTTCCTCGAAGCCCCGCGCGCTCTGCTCCTCCACGTGCGCGGTGCGCCACAGGGCGGCGTTGTTGACGAGCGCCGAGACGGTCCCGAAGGCGGCCACGGCCTCCCGCACCACCTGCGCCCAGCCGTCCGCGTCGGCCACGTCGTGCCGTACGTAGAGCCCGCGGTCCCCCAGCGCGGCGGCGACCGCCCGTCCCTCCTCCTCGCGCACGTCGGTGACGACGACCCGCGCTCCGGCCTCCGCGCACAGCCGGGCCTCCTCGGCGCCCTGGCCGCGTCCGGCGCCGGTGATCACGACGACCTTCCCGTCGAGGGAGATCACGGCTCAGCCCTCCAGTTCCAGGGCGCGGAAGTGCGGGATGACCTTCTCGCCCCACTGGCGGATGGTCTCCATGCAGGCCTCCTGCGGGACGGTGCCCATCTGGATCAGGCACATGACCTCGTCGACGCCGATCCCGCGCAGCTGCTCGACGTAGGCGATGGCCGTCTCGGCGCTGCCGTAGGCGTGGTCGGCGTTGTAGGTGCCGGTGTCGACCGGGCGGGCGGGGATGTTCGCCTCGTGCAGCCGGGCGACGAGCTCCTCGCGGCCCCGGTCGAGGGCGCCCACGTGGTCCTCGTCCTCGGCGTAGCCCGTCGGGGCGGGCGCGTTGCCGTACCAGTGGGCGATGGACTCGGCGAAGAAGCGCTGCCCGCGCGTGCCCAGGCGCAGCGCGCGCTCGGCGTCGTCGAGGACGATCGTGGGGCACAGGGCGGAGAGGTGGTCGTTGGCCCGGTCCGAGACGAGGCGCTCGCCGGTGCGGGTGGCGATGGCCTCGTCGTAGACCTTGCGCATGGCGCGGACGTCGTCGGCGCCGGCGAAGCCCATCACCAGGGCTCCGATGCCCAGTTCGGCGGCGAGCTTGAGGGTGTCGTGCTTGGAGCAGGCCATGAACAGGGGCGGGTGCGGGTCCTGCACCGGGCGGGGCAGGATCGCGCCGGGGCCGATGTCGAGCGACCCGTGCCATTCGAACTCCGGTTCCCGCCAGGCGGCGGAGAAGATCCGCAGCGCTTCCTCCATCTGCGGGTAGGTGTCCTCGGGGTTCACCCCGTACATGGACATCTCCTGGCGGGTGGCCCCTCGCCCGGCGCCGATGTCGACGCGGCCGCCGGAGAGCACGTCGAGCATGGCGGCCCGCTCGGCGACGCGCACCGGGTGCTGGTAGGCGAAGGGCATGGTGACCACGCCGTGGCCGATACGGATCTTCTTCGTCCGGGCGGCGACCCAGGTCAGGAAGATCTCGGAGGCGCTCATGTGCGCGTACTGGGTCAGGGAGTGGTGTTCCACGGCCCAGATCCGGTCGAAGCCCATCTCCTCGGCGAACACGGCCTGTTCGACGCAGTCGTGGATGACCTGGCGTTCGCGTTCGGGGGTGGGGTCGACGAGCTGCGCCTCGAAGATCATCGAGAACTTCACGGTGCGGTCCCTCCATCCAGCTGTGGGGCGGGTACGGACAGGTATTTCTAATAGGAATACTTCTAGCAGTCATACCGCGCAGGGGGAAGGGCATCGCGGGGACCGGCCATAGACTGCGCTGCGTGGCAGACGAGACGAACACGCGCACGCTTCCGGCGACCAGCTGGGCGGTGCTCGGCCTGCTCTCCTTCGGTGAGGAGCTGTCGGGCTACGACCTGAAGAAGTGGTCGGACTGGTCGCTGCGCTTCTTCTACTGGAGCCCGTCCTTCAGTCAGATCTACAGCGAGCTCAAGCGGCTGGAGAAGGCCGGCTACGCCTCCTCGCGGATGGTCGCCCAGGACACCGGCACCCGCGACAAGCGCGTGTACCGGATCACCGACGAGGGCATGGCCGCCGTACGGGAATGGGCGCGCGAGGCACCGGTCGACCCCCCGGTCCTCAAGCACGGGCCGATGCTGCGGCTGTGGCTGGGCCACCTGCTGGAGCCGGAGCAGATGCGCGAAGTGCTGGTCCAGCACCAGCAGTTCTCGGAACGGATGCGCCTGCGCGCCGAGGCGGACGTGGAGGGCGCCCAGGACGAGGCCGCATGGGCCTACCCCACGCTCACCCTCAAGTGGGCGGAGCGGTACTACGCCTCCGAGCGGGACCTGGCCGCCGCCATGCTCGCGGACATCGAGGCGCTCGCCCCGGCTCCGGCCCCGGCCTCCGCCGCGGCCTCGACTCCGGCCCCGAACCCGACCTCGGCTCCGGAGTCCGGCACCCGCCCGTAGGCGCGCCGGAAGTAGAGCAGCGGCGCGCCGTCGCGGTGCACCGCCGCGGCGGTGACGCGGCCGAGCGCGATGGCGTGGTCGCCGCCGTCCAGCACGTCCTCCAGGGCGCATTCGACGGTGGCGAGCACCCCGTCGAGCAGCGGCGCCCCGGCCGCCCCCGCACGCCAGGGGACTCCGGCGAACTTGTCGCCGCCCGTGACGGCGAACCTGCGGGACAGCTCCAGCTGGTCGGCCGCCAGGACGTTGACGGCGAAGGCGCCCGCGGCCCGGATCGCCGGCCAGGTGGTGGAGGTGCGGGCCGGGCAGAAGCAGACCAGCGGCGGGTCCAGGGAGACGGAAGAGAAGGACTGCACGGCCATCCCGACGGGGCGGCCGTCGCTCCCGCGCGCCGTGATGACGGCGACGCCGGTGCAGAAGCCCGACAGGACCGACTTCATGTCGGCGGGGGCGGGGGCGGGGGTGTGGGTCGACACGGGAAACCTCCGGGGAAGTTATTCCTACTAGGTATATGCCTAACCGAAACAGCTGTGATTGGATACCGCCCACGCTCGCTCGTCAAGTAGGGAGGGTTCGTGACCAGCCCCCGCCAGACCCCGCAAGTGCCCCCGCCCCGGCCGCCGTTGGCTCCCCCACCGGCGCCGCCCGCCACCCTCGCCCTGCTCCCCGCACACGCCGCCGCCGCGTACGGCGACCGTGAGGCGCTCGCCGACGGAGAGGTCCGCTGGACCTTCTCCGAACTGGCTGCCGAGATCGCCTCCTCCTCCCGCGCCGCCATCGCCCACGGCATCCGCCCCGGCGACCGGGTGGCCCTCTGGGCCCCGAACGGCCACCGGTGGATCACCGCCGCCCTGGGCGCGGTCGGCGCGGGCGCCGTGCTCGTCCCGGTCAACACCCGCTACAGGCCCGCCGAGGCCGCCGACGTCATCCGCCGCAGCGGAGCCCGCGTGCTGTTCACCGAGCGCGGCTTCCTCGGCACCGACTACGCCCGCGACCTGCACGCCTCCGGAGAGGACCTCGGAGCCCTGGCCTCCACCGTGATCCTGCGCGGCGGACGCGGGGAGGAGTCCTGGGAGGCGTACCTGAGCGCCGGACGGTCCGTGTCCGAGGCGGAGCGCGCCGACCGCGCCGCCCGCGTCCGCCCCGACGACATCTGCGACGTCCTCTACACCTCCGGCACCACGGGCCGCTCCAAGGGCGTCACCAGCACCCACGCCCAGACCCTGCGGCTCTACGCCTCCTGGTCGGAGCTGGTCACCCTGCGCCCGGGCGACCGGTACCTGCTGGTCAACCCGTTCTTCCACACCTTCGGCTACAAGGCCGGCGTGCTCGCCTGCCTGCTGCGCGGGGTCACGATGCTCCCCGAGGCCCGGTACGACACGGACCGCATCCTGCGGCGCATGGCCGAGGAACGGGTCACCTGCCTGATGGGGCCGCCCACCGTCTTCCACGGCCTGCTGCGCCACCCGGACCGCGCCGCCCACGACCTCTCCGCGCTGCGGCTGGCCGGTACCGGCGCCGCCTCCGTGCCCGCCTCCCTCGTCGAGGAGATCCGCGGCGGACTGGGCGCGCCCGACGTGTTCACCGCCTACGGACTGACCGAGTGCGGCGGGGTCGTCTCCGTCTGCCCCACCGACGCCGACGCCGACACGCTCGCCCGCACCGTCGGCCCGCCCCTGCCCGGCACCGAGGTGCGGATCACCGGCCCGCTGGGCGCGGTGCTGCCCGCCGGGGAGCCCGGCGAGGTGCAGGTCCGCGGCTACCACGTCACCCCCGGCTACCTGGACGATCCGGGGGCCACCGCCGACGCGATCCTGCCCGGCGGCTGGCTGCGCACCGGGGACGTCGGCGTGCTGGACGGCCGCGGCTACCTCGCCATCACCGACCGGCTCAAGGACATGTACGTGGTCGGCGGGTTCAACGCCTACCCGGCGGAGGTCGAGAACGTGCTGGTGACCCACCCCGCGGTGGTGGACGCCGCCGTGGTCGGGGCCCCCGACGAACGGCTCGGCGAGGTGGGCGTCGCCTACCTGGTCACCAGCGCCCCGGTCACCGCCGGGGAGCTGACCGCCTGGGCCCGGGAACGGCTGGCCAACTTCAAGGTGCCCCGGCGGTTCACGGTGGTCGAGGAACTCCCGCGCAACGCGGGCGGCAAGCTGCTGAAGGAACGGCTGCGCCGCGCGGCCCGGGGGGAGTCGGCATGAGCGGCGGCCCGGACCTGGGGACCACCCCGGAACAGGACGAACTGCGCGACGCCGTCAGGGCGGTGCTCGCCCGGCACCCCCGCCACGCGGCCTGGGGCCCGCTGACGGAGCAGGTGGGCGTGGCCGCGCTGGCGGTCCCCCCGGAGTACGGCGGGCTGGGCTGCGGGCCCGCCGAGACCGGGGTGGTGATGGCGGAGCTGGGCCGCGCGCTGAGCCCCGTACCGTACCTGGGCTCGGCGGTGCTGACCGTGCAGGCGCTGCTCGCGTCCGGGGACCGGGAGGCCTGCGCGCGGCACCTGCCGGGGCTGGCGGACGGGTCGTCGGTGGGGGCACTGGCCTGGGCGGAGGGCCCGGACGACGGCTCGGCGACCGGGGCCGGGACCGGAGCCGGGGCCGGGGCCGGGGCCGGGGCCGAGGTCGGAGCCGAGGCCGCAGCCGCAGCCGGGGCCGGGCGGGGCGGGTGGGAGGACGGGGACCTCGTCACCCGGGCCGAGCCCGCCGGATCCGGCTGGCTGCTCACCGGCACCAAGCGCTACGTCCTGGCCGGACCCGGGCGGCCCGGCCCGCTGCTGGCCTTCGCCCGGTCCCGGGACACCGGCCGCCTCGGCCTGTTCGAACTCGACGGCCCGCCGGACGGGTTCACCGTACGGTCCACCATGGACCCGACCCGCCCGCTGGCCGTCCTGTCCCTCGACCGGACCCCGGCCCGGCTGCTCTCCCCCGACGGCGGGGCCGTCCTCGCCCGGGTCCGTGACCTGGCCTGCACCGCGCTCGCCGCCGAACAGGCGGGGGCCGCCGGGCGGGCCCTGGAGGTGACGGTCCGCTACGCCAAGGACCGCAGCCAGTTCGGCCGCCCCATCGGCTCCTTCCAGGCCGTCAAGCACCGGCTCGCCGACCTGTACACCGCCGTGGAGACGGCCCGCGCGCTCGCCCGCGCCGCGGCCGCCTCCGACGCCGCGCCGCAGCCGGCCGCCGCCGCCAAGTCGGCCTGCTCCGAGGCGTACGCATACGTCGCGGGCGAGATGATCCAGCTGCACGGCGGGATCGGCATCACCTGGGAACACGAGGCGCACACCTTCTTCAAGCGCGCCCACGGCTCGGCGCAGCTCTTCGGTCCGCCCGCCGCCCACCGGGAACGGCTGGCCGCACACCTGGGGTACGCCCCGGCCCGCTGACGTACCCTCGGGCCCATGACGGGCAGCGCCATGGACCTCCACGCGGTGGAAGCAGCCGCTCCGGCACTCGTGAGCCTCTACAAGAGCGCCGGGGTGTCGCTGCGCAAGAACGGACTGGACGGCGGCCGGGCCGCCGTCTACCTGGTGCTGGACTACTCCGGCTCGATGCGCCCCTACTACGCGGACGGCACCGTGCAGGCCCTCGCGGACCGGGTACTGGGCCTGTCCGCGCACCTCGACGCCGACGGCCGGATCCCCGTCGTCTTCTTCTCCACCGAGGTGCACGCGGTGGAGGAGGTCCGCCTCGGCGGGCACGAGGGCCGGGTCACCGCCATAGCCGCCGGCCTCGGCCACATGGGGAAGACCTCGTACGACGCGGCCATGGACGCGGTCATCGACCACTACCAGGACTCGGGAACGCGGGAACCGGCCCTGGTCGTCTTCCAGACGGACGGCGGCCCCCTCAGCAAACCCGCCGCGGAGCGCTACCTCTGCAAGGCGGCCCGGCTGCCGCTGTTCTGGCAGTTCGTCGGCTTCGGGAACACCCGCAGCAGCCAGTTCGACTTCCTGCGCCGGCTGGACGAACTGCCCGTCCCGGCCGCGCGGGCGGTGGACAACGCCGGCTACTTCCACGCGGGCCCCGACCCGCGGACCGTCCCGGACGCCGTGCTCTACGACCGGCTCCTCGGGGAGTTCCCGGCGTGGCTGCGGGCGGCGCGCGCGGCGGGGATCGTGCGCGCCTGAGCGGCGGGCGGCGGGGGCCGCGCTTTGATGGGGCTATGACGACGAACAACTGGGCAGCGTTCGAGAAGGCGGAACCCGAGTTCGCGACGGCCGTGCGGGCCCGCTTCGCGCAGTACCCGCACCACGTCCTGGGCACCCTGCGCAAGGACGGCTCGCCCCGCCTGAGCGGGCTGAACGTCGACTTCCGCGGCGGGGAACTGTGGCTCGGCATGATGCCGGGCTCGCTGAAGGCCCTCGACCTCCAGCGCGATCCGCGGTTCGCCCTGCACACCAACCCGGGCGCGGGCGAGGACATGCCCGACGGGGACGTGCGGATCTCCGGGCGGGCGGTGGAGATCGTGGACCCGCCGGAGCTGCACCGCTACGCCGAGGAGACGGAGTCCCCGCACCCCTTCCACCTCTTCCACGCCGACCTGACGGAGGTCGTGCGGACCGGGGTGGAGGGCGAGGAGCTGGTGGTGCGGACGTGGACCCCGGCGCACGGGCTGCACACCCTGCGCCGGGGCAACGACGACGAACCCGCCCGGGAGGATCCGCTCAGCTGAACGGCAGCCCCGCGAGCGCGCCGCCGAGCGGGCCACCGAGCGGCCCGCGGACCGGACCGCCGGCCGCCGGAGCGCCGACCGGGCCGAGGGCGGCCGGGTCCACGTCCACCCAGCTCCGGTCGATGTTGATCGTCACCCCGCCGAACGAGGCGTCGTGGTCCCCGCGGAACTGGTGGGCCCGGCGCGGCCCCGCCCACTGCGCGGTGTGCTCGGGCAGGCCCATGTCGGCGTCGGTGACGGAGGCCGCCAGGTTCCAGCGGGCCACCCACAGCACGTCCGGCATGGCCTGCGGGGCCTGCTGGTAGTGGGCGCTCAGCGCACGGGCCCCGGAGCTCGCGGAGACGTACGCCGCCGCCCGGTAGCCCAGCTCGTGCAGACGGACCGTCCAGGCGGTGAGGTACGCGACGACGGGGGCGTCCCAGGTGGCCCGGTCGGTGTAGTTCTCCAGGTCGTTGTAGAGCACCGTGCCCGCGTCCAGGCCGAGCGAGCGGGCCGCGTCCGCAGCGCCGTCGGCCGCCTCCCGGCCCTGGTCGTTGGCCTCGGAGGGGTCCGTGGACAGGCCGGTGCTGGAGCTGTTCCAGGGCTGCGGTCCCACCCAGATCGGCATCAGGTGCCAGCCGGCCGCGGCCTGCTTGCGGACCCAGCCCGCCGTCAGCTGCGGCTGGGCGCAGGCGCGGGCCCGGCCGCCGATGTAGATGCCGACCGCGCCGAAGGGGGAGTCGGCCCGCCAGGTGTCCATCGCCCGCTGGGTCGGGGCGGTGCACGCGTCGAAGCCGGTGCCGGTGAAGGCCTGCTGGGTGGCGCGGGGCGCCGCCGCCGGGCCCGCGGCGGTGATCACCGGCGCGGTGGCGGGGGCCGGTGCGCCCTGCGGCGCGGCGGCCCGGGCCAGCAGGCCCCGTACGGCGGCCGGGTCCTCCCCGTAGGAGAGGGTGGCCATCACCCCGGTCCCGCGCAGGGCGTAGCGCAGCTCGCGGCTGTCGGCGTCGGCGTGCGGCAGTGCGGTGCCGGCGTCGACGGGGAAGGTGGGGATGTCGGCGCGGGGCGGGGCGCCGTCGATGGGCTCCAGGTGCAGGGTGTCGGCGCGGTGGGCGACGGCCCGGCCGGAGGCGCATTCGGCCTGGGTGCCGGCGTGCCCGAGGTAGAGCGCGGGGCGGTCCAGGCGCAGGCAGGCGCCGGGATGGCGGTCGAGGTCGACGACGTGCCAGCCGGCCGGGAGGGTGAGGTGCAGCCCCTGGTAGTCGACGGTCCGCCCGCCGTCGGCGCCCGCGGCGGCGACGGCGGGCGACAGGGGGGCGACGGGCAGCAGCAGGGCGGCGCCGAGCAGGCACCGCAGCAGCGTTCGGGAGGGCATGGCGCCCACAGTTACCAGACCCCGGACCCCTCAACTGCGGCTCCCCGCGCACCGGATGCTCCGTCCGGCCTACCGCGCCCGGGCCCCCGCCGCCCCCGGGCGGCCCGCACCGACTGACCCCCACGCAGCCGGTGCGGCCCCTCCCCCGGGGGCTCCCCCTCACGCCCGGGGCCACCCCAACGAGTGGTCCCCCGCTCCCGGCACCCCGGGCGCGGCACCCCCGGACGGGCTCGTGCCGCCGGGTCTCACGCCGGGCAGTTGGCCGTGGTGGTCGGCGGCATGAACACGGCGTACAGCACCAGGTCCCCCGAGACCTCCACCTCGGTGCCCCTGAACCCGAGGGTCGAGTCCTCGACGTTCAGGCGGTCCGGGAGAGCCTTGTCCTCCACGGGCTCCCCGAGGTGCAGGACGGTGATCGTCCCCCTGCACGCGCCCACGTCCGGGGGCCGGCTGCCCTCCAGGAAGCCGTTGTCCGGGCCGGCCGTGAACTCCCGGTCCTCGATCGGCTCGTAGCTGTACAAGAGCCCGAAGGTCCGCCCGGTCACGGGGTCCTTGTTCACCTTGTTCGTCATCACCACCCAGAACCGGGCCACGGACACCTTCTGCGGCTCGCACGGCCGGTGCAGGGCGTCCGGGTGGAAGTACACGCCGTCGTACTCGGCGGCCAGGCCGTGCTTCTGCCCGTAGGTCTGCCCCTCCAGGCCCCTGAGATAGGCCGCCCGGGCGGCCTCGTCCATGTCGGCGGTCGCCTTGCAGGTGGGCGTGGGAGTCGGGGTGGGCGTCGGCGACGGGCTCGCGGACGGGGTCGGGGTCGGCGTAGGGCTCGGGGACGGGGTCGCGGCAGGGCTCGTCGTCCCCGTCCTCGTGCCGCCCGACGGGCCGGGCGCGGCGCCCGACGACCGGCCGGAGCAGCCGACGGCGGCGGTGAGCAGACAGGCTGCCGCCAGCACGGGCACGGCGAACCCTCGTGATCGGTTCATGGGCATCCCCCCGGACGCGTGAGAACGGGTCGCTCCCGAGCGTGACAGGGCGGGGCGGCGGGCACATCCGTAGGACCACCTACGTAAGCGCGTACCGCTCGCTACGCTTCTTCTTCTCGCCGGCCACAGGGGGGCTTCATCGTGACCAGGACCGGACCGGTGGGCCGGGAGGCCGAACTGCGGCTCCTCGACGAGGTGCTCGCCGGGCGGGGGACGGACGGCCCGCGCGTGGTGGACCTGACCGGCGCGGCGGGCATCGGCAAGAGCCGGCTGCTGACGGAACTGTGCTTACGGGCCCGGTCGCGCGGCATGACCGTCCTGCGCGGCCGGGCCACCGAGTACGAACGGCACACCCCCTACGGGCTGTTCACCGACGCCTTCGCCGACCTGGACCCGGAGCTGCTGCGCCCCGGCACGGGCCCCGCGGCCGACCTCGCCGCGGCGGCGGCGCCCGTACTGCGCGGCATCGGGGACGGGGACTCCGGGTACTCCGGCTACGGCGACCCCGCGCCCGGGGACCCCGGCGGCGACCGGACCGACGGTCACCGCGGCGGCGGCCACCGCGCCGAGCCCGACGCCCCGTACACCGACCGCTTCGCCGTGCACCGGGCCACCGCCCGCCTGCTCGCCGCCCTCAGCCGCACCGGATCGGGGCTGCTCATCGCCCTGGACGACCTCCACTGGGCGGATCCCGCCTCCCTGGAACTCCTCGACCACCTCGTCCGGCACCCCCCGCACGCCCCCGTCCTCACCGCCGTCGCCCGGCGCGACCGCCAGACCTCGGCCTCGCTCACCGCCGCCCTGACCCGCGGGGTGGACACCGGCGCGGTGCTCCGGCTCGGCCTGGGCCCGCTGCCCGAGCGGGACTGCGTCGAGCGGCTCGCCCCCGGGCTGCGACCGGACCGGGCCGCCCGGCTCTACGCGGCCAGCGGGGGCAACCCGCTGTACTTCCTGACCCTGCTCCAGGCCCAGGAACCCGGCACCGGGGCGCGTTCCCCGCTCGGCGGACTCGGCTCGCTGCTGCTGGACGAACTGACCCCGCTGACCCCGGCGCAGCGCCGCACCGTCGAGGCCGTGGCCGTGCTCGGCGACCACGCCACCCCCGCGCTGCTGACGGAACTCGCCCCGGGCCCCGCCGGGGAACTCGACGCCACCCTGCGGGCGCTGGCCCTGCGCGACCTGGCGCGGCCCGGCCCCGCCGGGAGCTGGACCCTGCGCCACCCGGTGCTGCGCACGGTCGTCCACGAGAACGCCGACCACCGGCGCCGCATCCGCCTGCACCGCACCGCCTCCGAGGCGCTGGCCCGCGCCGGGGCCCCGGCGCCCGTCCGGGCCCACCACGTCGAGCAGGCGCTCACCGGCTGGGACCCGGCCGGTGCCGCCGTACTGCTGGAGGCGGCCGCACTCGCCTCGGCCACCGCGCCCGCGAGCTCCGCGCACTGGCTCGCGGCCGTCCTGCGGGTACTGCCGGACGGGCCCCGGTACGCCGGGCAGCGCCTCGCCCTGATGCTGGACCGGGCCCGCGCCCTGAGCGTCTGCGGCGAACTGCGCGCGGGACGCGACCTGCTGGCCGAAGTGATCGAGGCGGTACCCCCGGACGACGAGAGCGGGCTGCGCCCGGCCGCGGTCACCCTCTGCGCCTCGCTGGAGCGCCACCTCGGCCGGTACGCGCGGGCCGAGGCGCTGCTGCGCCGGGAACTGTCGCGCAGCCCCGCCCCGCCGCCTTCCGACCTGCTGGCCCTCGGCATCGAACTCGGTTCCTCCGCCCCGCACTCGACCCCGTATCCCGCGGTCCGCTCCGATGTCGTGCGCACCCGCGAGCTGGCCCGCCGGCTGGGCGACGCGGCTGCCGAGGCGGACGCGCTGGCCCTGATGGCGCTGGGCGAGGCCTACGAGGGCGGGCTCGACGCCGCCGCGCGGTACGCCGACCGGGCCGACGCCCTGCTGGAGACCCTCGCCGACCGGGACCTGGCCCTGCGGGGGGAGTCCCGGGCCCGGCTCAGCGCCGCCTCGTTCTACCTGGAGCGCTACGGGGAGGCGCAGCGGCACGCCGACCGGGGACTGGCGCTCGCCCGCCGGGTCGGGCCCCCGCACATCCTGTCCCACCTGCTCCAGTGCAAGGCCAACGTGCTGATGAGCACCTGCCGGCTGCACCCGGCGCTGGAGCTCGTCGAGGAGGCAGAGACCATCGCGCGCGGGATCGGCAACCCGGACCTGCTGGCCCTCGCGCTCACCAACAAGGCCCAGGTGCTGCTCGCCTCCCTGCCGCCGGGGGACCCGGAGTCGCTCGCCGTCGCCGAGGAGGCGGCGGCCGTCGCGGGCCCGCGCACCAGCTGGTGGGCCTCTCTGGCCTGGTGCGTGCTCGGGTACGCGGCCCTGTTCGCCGGGAAGCCCGAGCGGGCCCGCACGGCCGTGCTCCGAGCGGCCCGCCCCGACCTGTCGGGGCTCCAGCCGTCGATGCGCCCGCTGTTCCTGGAGGCCCTGGTGTCGGCCACCGTCGCGGGCGGCGACCTCGACTCCGCCGACGGCTGGGCCGCCCTGGCCACCGCGGACGCGCGGCGGCTCGGGCTGCCCACGCAGCGGGCCTCGGCCCTGCGCAGCACCGCGCAGGTCCTGGCGGCCCGGGGCCGGACCGCCGAGGCGGCCGAGGCGTACGCGGGCGCGGCCCGGGAGGCGGCCCGCTCCGGGGCCACCCTGTGGGAGGCCCAGTCCCTGCTGCTCGGCGCCTCCGTGGCGGCGGACGGCCCGGCGGAGGCGATGTGGCACCGGGGCCGCGGCCTGGCGGAGTCGGGCGGCGCCCACCTCCTGACGGGCTTCGCGGACCTGATCCGCCCGGCGGCACCAGCCCCGCCGCCACCCCCGGTGCCCGGTCTCACCCCCCGGGAACGGGAGATCGCCGCCCTGGTCGCCGAGGGCCTCACGACGGCGGCCATCGCGGCCCACCTCCGCCTGAGCCCCCGTACGGTGGACACCCACCTCTCCCACATCTACCGCAAGACGGGCCTCACCACCCGCTCCGCCCTGGCAGCCCTCACGGCCCGCACGACACAGTCCCCTTGACCCCCGGTCCCCTCCCGCGGCTACCGCACGGCGGCCCGCACCATGTGCACGTCCACTTGTCAGTGCCGACCCCTACCGTGGACACAGCCATTCACGTTCACCATCTCCGGGGGGAAGCATGAAGAACACACCCACCCACACCACCCGCAAGGCCGTCGCGCTCGCCGCGGCCGCCGCGGCACTGGCCCTGACGGCGGGAGCAGGCCAGGCGTCCGCGGCGGAGGAACTCCTCCCCTACCCGGGCCCCGACGGCGTCATCTGGATCCCCGAGATCACCGGATCCAGCGGCTTCGTCTCGGGCGGCCTCAACGCCCACCTGGACACCTTCACCACCTTCGCCTGCGAAGGCGGCGGCACCATCGAGGTGACCTTCCACCTCTACAACCAACCCGCCCGGGACCCGGCCCCCTTCGCCCTGACCTGCCCCACGGGCACCCCGTCGACCATCACCGTCCCCCTGGGCACCGGCCTGTCCGGCAGCTTCGGCGCCGAGGTCACCACCTCCTCCCCGTCCATACGCTGGGGCGCCGTGGTGGTCCAGCCCGAATAACCGGCCCACCGGCCGACGCCCGCCTCTCCCCACGGAACCCCGTGCAGAACCGCATGCGAAGCAGGGTGGGGTCGCTCTTTGGCGTCGCCTACCGTGGGGGCCAACGGAGCACGCAGAACGTCCAGGAGGCAGCGTGAGCGGCAGTGAGTGGACCAGCGTGTCAATGCCGTACCTGACCCCACGCGCATCCGGCGCCACCGATGCGTGGACAGAAGAGGCCCGGGCTGCGGGCCGGCGGGGAAGCCAGCGCATCGTCCACGCCGGAGAGGTCCCGGGGCCGCCTGCCGTCGCAGCCCTCCTCGGCGTCGGGGACGGGGACACCGTCGTCGTACGCCGCCGGATCATCGAACTCGACGGCGAACCGACCGAGGATCGGATGACCGTACCCCACCCCGAGTAGCCCGCCCCCGAACGCCACCGCGCCCGCCATCCCTGGTCGGGGACATGGCGGGCGCGGTGTCAGAATTCCGCACGTCGTTGTACGGACCGTATGAGGGGTCCCGCCCCGGAGGGCAGGGGCATTGCATCGTCGACGGCCGGAGGCCAGGGGTCCCGCCCCCACGAGGGGGGCGGGGGCGACGGTGGTTACACCGTCAGGGAGCGGTCCGTCGGCTTGACCGGGTACGGGAGGGCGCTGCTGCCGGTCAGGAAGCGGTCCACGCCGCGGGCGGCCGAGCGGCCCTCCGCGATGGCCCAGACGATCAGCGACTGGCCGCGGCCCGCGTCACCGGCGACGAAGACGCCGTCGACGTTGGTCGCGTAGGAGGCGTCGCGGTCGATGTTGCCGCGGGCGTCCATCTCCAGGCCGAACTGCTGGGTGAGGCCGTTGGCCTGGTCGGTGCCCGTGAAGCCCATCGCCAGGGTGACCAGCTGCGCGGGGAGGACGCGCTCGGTGCCCGGCTTCTGGACGAGCTTGCCGTCCTCGAAGGCGACCTCGACCAGGTGGAGGGACTGGACGTTGCCGTCCTCGTCGCCCTCGAAGTGGGTGGTGGAGACGGAGTAGACCCGCTCGCCGCCCTCCTCGTGCGCCGAGGTGACCTTGTAGAGCATGGGGAACGTCGGCCAGGGCTGGTTGGCGTTCCGGTCCTCGCCCGGCTTCGGCATGATCTCCAGCTGGGTGACCGAGGCCGCGCCCTGGCGGTGGGCGGTGCCGACGCAGTCCGCGCCGGTGTCGCCGCCGCCGATGACGACCACGTGCTTGCCCTCGGCGGTGATCGGCGGGGCCAGGAAGTCGCCTTCCTGGACCTTGTTCGCGAGGGGGAGGTACTCCATCGCGAGGTGGATGCCGTTCAGCTCACGGCCGGGGACCGGCAGGTCGCGGGAGACGGTGGCGCCCGCCGCGATCACGACCGCGTCGAACCGCTTGCGCAGGTCGCCGGCGGTGATGTCGCGGCCGACCTCGATGCCCGTGCGGAACTTGGTGCCCTCCGCGCGCATCTGCTCGATGCGGCGGTTGATGTGCACCTTCTCCATCTTGAACTCGGGGATGCCGTAGCGCAGCAGCCCGCCGATGCGGTCGGCGCGCTCGTACACCACCACGGTGTGGCCGGCCCGCGTCAGCTGCTGGGCGGCGGCCAGACCGGCGGGGCCGGAGCCGATGACGGCGGCGGTCTTGCCGGACAGGCGCTCGGGCGCCTGCGGGGTGACGTCGCCGTTGTCCCAGGCCTTGTCGATGATCGAGACTTCGACGTTCTTGATGGTGACGGCCGGCTGGTTGATGCCGAGCACGCACGCCGACTCACAGGGAGCCGGGCACAGGCGGCCCGTGAACTCCGGGAAGTTGTTCGTGGCGTGCAGCCGCTCCGACGCCGCCGCCCAGTCCTCGCGGTACGCGTAGTCGTTCCACTCGGGGATCAGGTTCCCGAGCGGGCAGCCGTTGTGGCAGAACGGGATGCCGCAGTCCATGCAGCGCCCGGCCTGCTTGCTGATGATCGGGAGCAGCGAGCCCGGGACGTAGACCTCGTTCCAGTCCTTCAGCCGGTCGGCGACGGGACGGGAACAGGCGGTCTCGCGGGGGGTGGTGAGGAAGCCCTTCGGGTCAGCCATGGGTCGCCGCCTCCATCATCTTCTCCGTGGTCTCGGACTCCGAGAGTCCGGCCAGCTCGGCGGCGTCCTTGGCGGCGAGCACTGCCTTGTACGTGGTGGGGATGATCTTGCTGAAGCGGTCCACCGCGGCGTCCCAGTCAGCCAGGAGCTTCGCGGCCACGGTCGAGCCGGTCTCCTCCTCGTGGCGGCGCACCACATCGTGCAGCCACTGCTTGTCGGTGTCGGAGAGGTCGGTCTCGACCGCCTCCGTGTTGCCGACGTTGACGTTGTTCGGGTCGAGGTCGATGACGTACGCGACGCCGCCCGACATGCCCGCCGCGAAGTTGCGGCCGGTCTCGCCCAGGACGACCGCCCGGCCGCCGGTCATGTACTCGCAGCCGTGGTCGCCCACGCCCTCCGAGACGACCAGGGCGCCGGAGTTGCGGACGCAGAAGCGTTCGCCGGTGCGGCCGCGCAGGAACATCTCACCGCCGGTGGCGCCGTAGCCGATGGTGTTGCCGGCGATGGTGGAGTACTCGGCGAGGTGGTCGGCGCCGCGGTCGGGGCGGACCACGATCCGGCCGCCGGACAGGCCCTTGCCGACGTAGTCGTTGGCGTCGCCCTCCAGGCGGAGGGTGATGCCCTTCGGCAGGAAGGCGCCGAAGGACTGGCCGGCGCTGCCGGTGAAGGTGAGGTCGATGGTGTTGTCGGGCAGGCCCGCACCGCCGAACTTCTTCGTGACCTCGTGGCCGAGCATGGTGCCGACGGTCCGGTTGATGTTGCGGATCGCGACCTGGGCGCGGACCGGCTGGGCCGCCTCCGCGGTCTCGGCGGCGAGCGCGTCGGCCGCGAGCTTGATCAGCTCGTTGTCGAGGGCCTTCTCCAGACCGTGGTCCTGCTCGATCAGGGCGTGGCGGACCGCGCCCTCGGGCAGCTCCGGCACGTGGAAGAGGGGTGCGAGGTCGAGCCCCTGCGCCTTCCAGTGCGTGACGGCCTTGCTCGTGTCGAGGAGCTCGGCGTGACCGACGGCCTCCTCGATCGTGCGGAAGCCCAGCTCGGCGAGGATCTCGCGCACCTCCTCCGCGATGAACTCGAAGAAGTTGACGACGAACTCGGGCTTGCCGGAGAAGCGGTCGCGCAGGACCGGGTTCTGGGTGGCGATGCCGACCGGGCAGGTGTCCAGGTGGCAGACGCGCATCATGACGCAGCCGGAGACGACGAGCGGCGCGGTCGCGAAACCGAACTCCTCGGCGCCGAGCAGCGCGGCGATGACCACGTCGCGGCCGGTCTTGAGCTGGCCGTCCGTCTGGACCACGATGCGGTCGCGCAGCCCGTTGAGCAGCAGGGTCTGCTGGGTCTCGGCGAGGCCGAGCTCCCAGGGGCCGCCCGCGTGCTTGAGCGAGGTGAGCGGGGAGGCGCCCGTTCCGCCGTCGTGGCCGGAGATGAGGACGACGTCCGCGTGGGCCTTGGAGACACCGGCGGCCACGGTCCCGACGCCGACCTCGGACACGAGCTTCACGTGGATGCGCGCGGCCGGGTTGGCGTTCTTGAGGTCGTGGATCAGCTGGGCCAGGTCCTCGATGGAGTAGATGTCGTGGTGCGGCGGCGGGGAGATGAGCCCCACGCCCGGCGTCGAGTGACGCGTCTTGGCGACCCACGGGTAGACCTTGTGGCCGGGCAGCTGGCCGCCCTCGCCGGGCTTGGCGCCCTGCGCCATCTTGATCTGGATGTCGTCGGCGTTGACCAGGTACTCGGAGGTGACGCCGAAGCGGCCGGAGGCGACCTGCTTGATCGACGAACGCCGCGCCGGGTCGTACAGGCGGTCCGGGTCCTCGCCGCCCTCACCGGTGTTGGACTTGGCGCCCAGCTGGTTCATGGCGATGGCGAGGGTCTCGTGCGCCTCCTTGGAGATGGAGCCGTACGACATGGCGCCGGTGGAGAAGCGCTTGACGATCTCGGAGACCGGCTCGACCTCGTCGAGGGGGATCGAGGCGCGGTCCGCGGCGAAGCCGAACAGGCCGCGGAGCGTCATCAGGCGCTCGGACTGCTCGTTCACCCGGTCGGTGTACTGCCGGAAGATGTCGTACCGGCGGTTGCGGGTGGCGTGCTGGAGGCGGAAGACCGTCTCCGGGTCGAAGAGGTGCGGCTCGCCCTCGCGGCGCCACTGGTACTCGCCGCCGATCTCCAGCGCGCGGTGCGTGGCCGCGATGCCGGAGGCCGGGTACGCCTTGGCGTGGCGGGCGGCCACTTCCTTGGCGACGACGTCCAGGCCGGCGCCGCCGATCTTGGTGGCGGTGCCGCTGAAGTACGTGCCGACGAACTCCTCGTCGAGGCCGACGGCCTCGAACACCTGGGCGCCGCGGTAGGAGGCGACCGTGGAGATGCCCATCTTGGACATGACCTTCAGGACGCCCTTGCCGAGCGCGTAGATCAGGTTCTTGATGGCCCGCTCCGGCTCCAGGCCGGACAGGAAGGTGCCCGCGCGCAGCAGGTCCTCGACGGACTCCATCGCCAGGTACGGGTTGACCGCGGCCGCGCCGTAGCCGATGAGCAGCGCGACGTGGTGGACCTCGCGGACGTCGCCGGCCTCGACCAGCAGACCCACCTGGGTGCGCTGCTTGGTGGCGATGAGGTGGTGGTGCACGGCGGAGGTGAGGAGCAGCGACGGGATCGGCGCGTGCTCGGCGTCCGAGTGGCGGTCCGACAGGACGATCAGGCGGGCGCCGGCCTCGATGGCCGCGTCGGCCTCGGCGCGGATCTCCTCGATCCGCGCGGCGAGCGCCTGGCCGCCGCCCGAGACCCGGTACAGGCCCGAGAGGGTGGCCGCCTTCATGCCCGGCATGTCGCCGTCGGCGTTGACGTGTATGAGCTTGGCCAGCTCGTCGTTGTCGATCACCGGGAAGGGCAGGGTGACGCTGCGGCAGGACGCGGCGGTCGGCTCCAGCAGGTTGCCCTGGGGGCCCAGCGAGGACAGCAGCGAGGTGACGAGCTCCTCGCGGATGGCGTCCAGCGGCGGGTTGGTGACCTGCGCGAAGAGCTGGGTGAAGTAGTCGAAGAGCAGCCGGGGGCGCTCGGACAGGGCCGCGATCGGCGAGTCCGTGCCCATGGAGCCGAGCGGCTCGCCGCCCGTGCGGGCCATGGGGGCGAGGATGACGCGCAGCTCTTCCTCGGTGTAGCCGAAGGTCTGCTGGCGGCGGGTGACCGAGGCGTGGGTGTGGACGATGTGCTCGCGCTCGGGCAGGTCCGTCAGCTCGATCTCGCCGGTCTCCAGCCATTCGGCGTAGGGGGCGGCGGCGGCCAGCTCGTTCTTGATCTCGTCGTCCTCGATGATCCGCTTCTGGGCGGTGTCGACGAGGAACATCCTGCCGGGCTGCAGGCGGCCCTTGCGGACGACCTTGGCCGGGTCGATGTCGAGGACGCCGACCTCGGAGCCGAGGACGACGAGGCCGTCGTCGGTGACCCAGTAGCGGCCGGGGCGCAGACCGTTGCGGTCGAGGACCGCGCCGACCTGGGTGCCGTCGGTGAAGGTGACGCAGGCCGGGCCGTCCCAGGGCTCCATCATCGTGGAGTGGTACTGGTAGAACGCGCGGCGGGCCGGGTCCATGGAGGTGTGGTTCTCCCACGCCTCCGGGATCATCATCAGCACGCTGTGCGGCAGCGACCGGCCGCCGAGGTGGAGCAGTTCCAGGACCTCGTCGAAGGAGGCCGAGTCGGAGGCGTCCGGGGTGCAGATGGGGAAGATGCGGTCCAGGGCGCCGTCGCCGAAGGCGCCGGAGGCCAGCTGGGACTCGCGGGCCTTCATCCAGTTCCGGTTGCCCTTGACCGTGTTGATCTCGCCGTTGTGCGCGACGAAGCGGTACGGGTGGGCGAGCGGCCAGGACGGGAAGGTGTTCGTCGAGAACCGGGAGTGGACCAGGGCGAGCGTCGACGCGAAGCGGCGGTCGGAGAGGTCCGGGAAGAAGGGCTCCAGCTGGCCGGTGGTCAGCATGCCCTTGTAGACGATGGTCCGGGCGGAGAGCGACGGGAAGTAGACCCCGGCCTCGCGCTCGGCGCGCTTGCGCAGCACGAAGGCCTTGCGGTCCAGCTCGATGCCGGTGCTTCCGTTGCTGACGAACAGCTGCGAGAAGGCGGGCATGGTGGTGCGGGCGCCGTTGCCGAGCAGGTCGGGGGTGACCGGGACCTCGCGCCAGCCGAGGACCGTGAGGTTCTCCTCGGCGGCGATGGCCTCGATCCGCTCCACGGCGACGGCCTGTGCGGTGCCGTCGGCGGGGAGGAAGGCGATGCCGACGGCGTACGCGCCGGCCTCGGGGAGCTCGAAGCCGGCGACCTCGCGCAGGAAGGCGTCCGGCACCTGGGACAGGATTCCGGCGCCGTCGCCCGAGTCCGGCTCGGATCCGGTGGCGCCGCGGTGTTCGAGGTTCCGCAGTACGGTCAGCGCCTGCTCGACGAGGGTGTGGGTCGCCTCGCCGGTGAGGTTCGCCACGAATCCGACGCCACAGGCGTCCTTCTCGTTGCGCGGGTCGTACATGCCCTGCTGGGCGGGGCGACCGTCCATGGGCGACCAGGCGGTGGTGCTGGGGCCGGTCGCGGAGTGCGTGGATGCGGAACGCATCGGCTCTCCCGTCGTCGTCGTGGCATATGTGCATAGCCGAGGGACGACGTTGGCCCTCTGCGAAATTTCGTGCAGGTTACATGATGACGGCAATCCCGAGAAGCGGATATGGCGTTCCAACATGCGGACTCGGCACGAGGCGGGAAAGAAGGACCTTCGCTGGGCTGCGGGGGCTCCCACATGGACTTCTGTGGACGCAACACGGGGCGAAGGTACCGGCGTGAGGCGGGCATCGTTGCCCGCGCGCTCTGGTCTGATGCCCCGCGGTCACGGAATCGAAACCGCCGGGTAACGGACTACTTATGTTGCGTACCGCATAGTGTCCCACTCTCGCGGCGGTTAGCCTACGACGCCACCGATCCAGGTTCCCAGGATGTACGTCACACCGGCGGCCGCACCACCCAGGAGCAGCTGACGGGCGCCGCTGTACCACCAGGACCGGGCGGTGACCCGCGCGACGACCGCGCCGCAGGCGAAGAGTCCGACGAGCGCGAGCAGCACGGCCGGCCACAGGGCAGTCGCCCCGAGCAGGTACGGAAGCAGGGGCAGCAGCGCGCCCAGCGCGAAGGACCCGAAGGAGGAGACGGCGGCGACGAGCGGCGAGGGCAGGTCGTCCGGGTCTATCCCGAGCTCCTCGCGGGCGTGGATCTCCAGCGCCTGCTCCGGGTCGCGGGAGAGCTGCATGGCGACCTCGCGGGCGAGGGCGGGCTCGACGCCGCGCGAGACGTAGAGCTCCGCGAGCTCCTCCATCTCGTCGACGGGGTGCTTGCGCAGCTGCTGGCGCTCCACGTCCAGCTCGGCGAGGACCAGCTCGCGCTGCGAGGCGACGGAGGTGTACTCCCCGGCCGCCATCGAGAAGGCGCCGGCCGCGAGGCCCGCCAGGCCGGTGATGACGATGGTCTGCGGGGCGACGGCGCCGCCGGCCACTCCGGTCATCAGCGCGAGGTTGGAGACGAGGCCGTCCATGGCGCCGAACACGGCGGGCCGCAGCCATCCGCCGTTGACGTCGCGGTGGGTGTGGTTGTCGCGGTGGGCGGTGTGCAGCGGCGCTTCGATGTCGATGATGGACATGCGACGAATCTCCCCTTTTCGTACGAGTGGGTACGCGAAGGCAACGCGCAGCCGTGCCCACCATCCGGGCACCCCCTGAACACCTCGAAACTACGCACGATTTCTGCCCCCCGCCAGCAAGGAAGGCCGTACTTACCTGGGGTTTCACGGGTCGGCGACCGGGTGACGGCGACGTTCGCGGGGTGTTTCGCGGCGAGCGACAAACCTCATGCCGTGGCACAAATCCCCCAAGGGCTCATCATGAGTCCCATCAAGTGGAGAGGCGCGCCATGGAGCTGATCGCATCCCTTCCGCAGGCCCATCCGCAGGCCCATCCGCAGGCCCGTCCGCAGGTCGTCCTCGAACGGGCCAGGGGCGCTCTTCTCGGCCTCGCGGTGGGCGATGCGCTGGGCGCCCCCGCGGAGAACATGAAGCCGTCGCAGATCCGGGCGAAGTGGGGCCGCATCGAGGGCTTCGTCTCGGACGACCCGGCGGGCACGGACGACACGGAGTACGCCATCTTCTCGGGCCTGCTGCTGGCCCGGCACGGCTCGGCGCTCACCGTCGCCCACGTCGAACGGGCCTGGCACCACTGGATCGCGGACCTGGACGAGGGCCCCTTCCGCGGGGCCGGCTTCTCGGAGCGCGGCACCCTGGAGAACCTCCGGCGGGGCCTGGCCGCGCCCATCTCGGCGCAGCACCGCCACGCGTGGAGCGACGGCCTCGCCATGCGGGCGGCCCCGTTCGGGGTGTTCGCGGCGGGCCGCCCGGCGGAGGCGGCCCGGCTCGTCGCCATCGACGGCTCGGTGAGCCACGACGGCGAGGGCATCTACGGGGGCCAGGCCGTGGCCGCCGGGGTCGCGGCGGCGATGGCCGGCGGCTCCCCCGCCTCCGTGGTCTCGGCGGCCCTGTCGGTCATCCCGTCCGACTCCTGGACGGCCCGCTCCCTGCGGCGCGCCGTCACCGCCGCCCCGCGCGGGGAGCGGGCGGTGCGGTCGGCGGTGGTCATCGGGGGCTACCCGTGGACGGACCTCGCCCCGGAGGCGGTGGGCCTGGCGTTCGGGGCCTTCGCCGCCTGCGGGGGCGACTTCGCCGCCTCCGTCCTGACCGCCGTGAACATGGGCCGGGACGCCGACACCACCGCCGCCGTGGCGGGCTCCCTGGCCGGCGCCCTGTCCGGCGCCGCCGCGATCCCCGCCGCCTGGGCATCGGCCATCGGCCCGGTCCGGGGCAGCTGCCTCCCCTCGATGCGGGGCTACCACGTCCTGGACATCGCGGACCTCCTCACCCCGGAAACCGAGCCGCCCCGATGACCCCACCCCTGCCCCCGGGCCGGGGCCCGGCCCCGGGCACGGGCCCTGCCACGGCCGTGGCTCCGGCTCCGGCTCCGGCTCCGGCTCCGGCTCCGGCTCCGGGCCTGAACGCGGCCCCGGCTCAAGGCCCGACCCCGGGCACGGCTTCTGCTCCGGGCCCGACTCCGCCCCTGGGCCCGAGCCCTGCCACGGCCGTGGCCACGGCCTCATGCCCGGACACGGCTCCGGGCGCGGACGCAGCCGCGACTCCGCCCCCAGGCACGGCTCCGAGCCCTGCTCCGGCCCCTGCCACGACCCCGGCTCCGGACACGGGCGCGGCCCCGGATCCGGCTTCGGGCACGGGTGCGGTCCCGGCCCCGGCTTTGACTCCGGGCGCGGCCCCGTGGCAAGGCCCGACCCCGGGCACGGCCACGGCTGTGCACCCTGGTCCGGCCGCCGCCGCGGCCGCCGGCACGACCCCGTGCCCGGCCGGGGCTCCGACCCCGGGTGCGAGCGCGAGCCCGGCTTCGGCTTCGGGCCTGGGCGCGGTTCCGGATCCGGCAGTGGAGAGTGGCGGATGGGGCGGGGTGGCCGTTGGGGGCGTGGTCCCGGGCGGGGCCGGGGGGCCGGCCCCGGGGTTCGTGCGGGTCCGGGCGTGGGGAGCCGCCGGCCCGAGCACGGCGCAGCCGCCCGCCCCGGCCGGACACCCGGATTCCGCCCGCGTCCGCACGGACGAAGCCCCCGCCCCGGGGACCGGCGGGGTGCCGGGGACCTCCACCCCGACCACGCCCGCCCCCACCCCGGGGACCGACGGAGTGCCGAGGACCACCACCGCGGCCCGCACCCCGACCGCCCCCGGCCACGCCCCCGCCCCGGGGACCGACGGAGTGCCGGGGGCCTCCACCCCGGCGACGCCCGCCCCCGCCCCGGGGACCGGCGGAGTGCGGGGGGCCTCCGGCCCGGCCCGTACCCCGGGCGCGGCCGGCGGCGCCCCGTGCCCGGAGCCGCGTACCCCGGCTTCGGTCGGACCGCCGGAGGCACCCGCGCCGCGGCGGATCGAGGGGCTTCTCCTCGGTCTCGCCGCGGGAGACGCCGCCGGCTGGCCCGCCGCCCGCCACCGGGCGAGCCGCATGCCCGAGTGGACCCGCCGCCTCACCCGCGAGCTCGACACCTTCGCCGAGCAGAACGCCACCACCACCCTCCCCGTCCCCATCGCCCTCAACCAGCCCCCCGAACCGCTGCGCCTCGGCCCCTCCGACGACGCCGAATGGGCCGCCTTCGCCGCCGAGTCCGTCCTCACCGCCGCCGGCGCCCTGCTCAGCGACCTCTCCCGGTCCCGCCGCATGCGCGCCGCCATCGACCTCGCCTGGAACGCCCTGGCCAGCGAGGTCGCCGCGGCGGCGGAACGGGCCCTCGAGGTCGAGTCCGCCGTGCTGCCGATGCGCGCCCGCATCTCCGTACGGGCCGGCCTCGGCAACCTGGCCGCCGGCCTGCGCCCGCCCGCCACCGGCCACGACAACCCGCACTACTTCGACGACGCCGCCTGCGTCCGCGCCTGCGTGCTCGCCGTCGTCCACCCCGGCGACCCCCGGGCCGCCGCTGACCTCGCCGAGTTCGACGCCCGCTACACCCAGGACGGCGACGGCGTCCACGGAGCCCGCGCCATGGCCGCCGCCCTCGCCGCCGCCCTCGCGGGCGCGGACACCGACACCGCCGTCGACGCCGCCCTCGAACAGCTCCCCGCCGCCACCGAGATCGGCCGCAACGCCCGGCACGCCGTCCAACTCGCCCGCGCCGACGGCGAGGCCGGCGCGTTCGCCCTCGTCCCCCTCCTGGAACACCAGATCGTGGACCACGTCTACAGCTACGGCATCGCCGCCGCCGAGACCGTCCCCGTCGCCCTCGCCCTCGCCACCGCCGCCCGCGGCCGCGTCGCCGAAGCGGTCCCGGCCGCCGCCTGCCTCTCCCGCGTCGCGGACTCCGCCCCGGCCCTCGCGGGCGCCCTCACCGGAGCCCTCGGCGGTGGCGACTCCCTCCCCGCCGCCTGGCGCGGGGCCTGCCGCACCCTCTCCGGCTGCGCCCTGCCCCGCCTCGCCGGAACCGACCTCGTCGAACTGGCCGCCCTGCTCGCCCGTACGGAACTCACCTCACCCAAGGGATGATTCGGACATGACGCTCACACTGGAGGACCGGGTCACCGGGGCCCTCGTCGGAGCCGCCGTCGGCGACGCGCTCGGCGGCCCCGTGGAGGGCTGGTCCCCCGACCGGATCGTGGAACGGCACGGCGGCCGCGTGCACGGCATCGTCGGCCCCTGGTACGAGGACTGGCGCACCGCCCGCCCCATCGCGCCGTACCACAAGGGCGACGGCCACGTCACCGACGACACCCTGATGACCCACGCCCTGGTCCGGGTGTACGCGACCGTCCGGGACCACCTGGACGCGTACGCGGTCGCCGACCACCTGGTCCCGGACCTGATGACGGTCCCCCGCTGGATCCCGGAACTGGAGGCGGAGGCCCTGCCCCTCCAGCGGGTGTTCCTCGCCGAGAAGTGGATCGTGACCCGGCTGCACTACGCGCACGCCGACCCCCGCGAGGCGGGCACCGGCAACATCGTCAACTGCGGTGCCGCGATGTACATGGCGCCGGTCGGCCTGGTCAACGCGGGCAACCCGGCCGCCGCGTACGCCGAGGCACTGGACGTCGCCGGCGCGCACCAGTCCTCCTACGGGCGGGAGGCGGCGGGCGTCTTCGCGGCGGCGGTGGCGGCGGCCTGCGTACCGGGCGCGAGCGCCGCCTCGGTGGTGGACACCGCCCTGGCCCTGGCCAAGGACGGCACCCGCGCCGCCATCGCCGCCGTACGCGAAGTCGCCGTGCGGCACCGGGACTTCGAGTCGGCGCTGGCGCCGCTGCGGGAGGCGGTGGCCCCGTACGACTCGGTCGGCCCGGACTACCGCGCGCCCTCCCTCGGCGCCCGGCGGCCGTCCCGGCTGCACTCCATCGAGGAGCTCCCCGTAGCCCTCGGCATGCTGCTCGTCGCGGACGGCGGCTACGAGGGCTCCGTGCTCGGCGCCGTCAACTACGGCCGCGACTGCGACTCCACCGCCACCATGGCGGGCGCGATCGCGGGCGCGCTGGGCGGTGCGGGGGTCGTGCCCGAGGGGTGGGCCAAGCGGGTCGCCGAGGCCAGCCGCCTGGACCTGCACGCGCCGGCCGCGGAACTGGCGGCCGTGGCCCGGGAGGTCTTCGCCCGCGACCGGGACCGCCGTCGCGCCCACGAGACGGCCTTCACGGCCATCGCGTCCCCGCGGTGACGGGTGCCCCGGCCGGGGACCCGGCCACGCGCGGCGCCGGGGCGGCCCCCGTACGGCTGACCTGGGCGCAGCCCGAGGACCTGATCGGGCACGAGCTGCGGCAGGCCGCGGAGGACGGCCGGGACGCCGGGCCCGTGCTGCGCGCCTGGACGGCCGCGGGCGGCCGGCCCGCCCCCGCGCGGGCCGGCGCCTCCCCTTCCCCGGCCCCGCCGGAACTCCGCGCGCTGGCCTCCCGCCTCCTGGACGAACTCGCAGCCCTGCCGACCCCGACGGCCGCGCTGGAACCCACCGCCTGGCCGGCGATCCGCGCCACCTGGCCCCCGGGGCCGACGCCCGGCCCCGGTCGGAACCCCGCCCCCCATGACGCTCCGGACCACCCCGGCCCCACCACCGGCCCCCCGGGCCCGGGGCACCGGCCGGAGCCCCCGGTCGATCCCGTGCTGCGCCGCAGGCTGGAGGCCGCCTGGCTCGGGCGGGCCGTCGGCTGCGTGCTCGGCAAGCCCGTCGAGAAGCTCCCCCTCGACGGCATCCGCGCCCTCGCCCGCGCCACCGGCAACTGGCCGCTGGCCGACTGGTTCACCGCCCGCGGCGTCCCCGCGGAGCTCCTCGCCGCCCACCCCTGGAACCGCCGCTCCGCCGCCACCTGCCTCGCCGAGAACATCGACGGCGTCCCCGAGGACGACGACCTCGACCACCCCCTCCTCGGCCTGCTCCTGCTCCAGCGCCACGGCAAGGCCTTCGCCACCGCCGACCTCGCCCGCCTGTGGCTCGACGAGCTCCCGGCCGGCCGCACCTTCACCGCCGAACGCGTCGCCTACCGCAACCTCCTCCTCGGCCTGGAGCCCCCCGGGACCGCCACCCACCACAACCCCTTCCGCGAGTGGATCGGGGCCCTGATCCGCGCCGACGTGCACGGCTGGACCCACCCCGGCGACCCGGCCGCCGCCGCCGAACAGGCCTACCGGGACGCCGTCCTCACCCACACCGCCAACGGCGTCTACGCCGCCCTCTTCACCGCCGCCACCATCGCCGAGGCCGCCGGCGGCCGGGCCGACGTGCACACCGCGCTCCGGGCCGGGCTGGCCGTCGTACCGCCCCGCTCGCGCCTCGCCGACGCCGTCCGCTTCGGCATCCGTACCGCCCGCGACGAGGCGGACTTCGACCGGGTCGTGGACCGGCTGCACGCCTGCTACGGCCACTACCACTGGGTGCACGCCCTCCCCAACACCGCCCTGATCGCCGCCGCCCTCACCCACGCCGACGGGGACTTCACCCACTCGGTGTGCCGGGCCGTGTCCGGCGGCTGGGACACCGACTCCAACGGCGCCACCGCCGGCTCGGTCGCGGGGATCCTGGCGGGGTCCCCCGACCGCATCCCGGAGCGCTGGACGGCGCCCCTCAAGAACCGCCTCGCCACCACCGTCGCCGGTTTCGACGGCATCGGCTTCGACACCCTCGCCCACCTCACCGCCCAGGAGGCAGCCCGATCATGACGGCCATCGCCGTGCTCGGCAGTACGAACATGGACCTCGTCGCCTACGTGCCCAAGGCACCCCGTCTCGGGGAGACCGTCACCGGACGGGAGTTCCGCACCGTCCCCGGCGGCAAGGGCGCCAACCAGGCGGTGGCCGCCGCCCGCCTCGGCGGGGAGGTGGTGATGATCGGCGCCGTCGGGGCGGACGACTTCGGCGTACGGCTGCGCTCCGCGCTCACCGCGGCCGGGGTCGAGACGGCCGCGCTGCGCACCGTCGAGGGGGCCAGCGGCACCGCGCACATCACCGTCGACGACGAGGGCGCCAACAGCATCGTCGTCATCCCCGGCGCGAACGCCGCCGTCACCGCTCTGGAGGCGGGCGACGCCTCCCGCATCGGAGCCGCCGACTGCCTGCTGCTCCAGCTCGAACTCCCCCTGGAGGCCGTCCTCGCGGGCGCCGCCGCCGCCCGCGCGCAGGGGGTCCGTACGGTCCTCACCCCGGCCCCCGCGCGTCCGCTGCCGCGCGAACTGCTGGAGCTGATCGACCTCCTGGTGCCGAACGAGCACGAGGCGGCGGCCCTCACCGGCGTCACCGGTCCCCTCGGAGCGGCGCAGGCCCTGCTGCGCGACGTGCCGGAGGTGGTGGTGACCCTGGGCGCGGCCGGCGCCCTGTACGCGGCGCGCGGGCGCGAGCCGCTGACCGTACCGGCGCCCCGGGTACGGGCGGTGGACACCACCGCCGCCGGGGACACCTTCGTGGGGGCCCTCGCCGTGGCCCTCGGGGAGGGCCGTCCGATGCCGGAGGCCCTGGCGTGGGCCACCCGCGCGGCGGCCCTCGCGGTCCAGCGCCCCGGCGCCCAGCCCTCCATGCCGACCCGCGCCGAACTGGACCACCCGGCTCCGCCGGCCCCGGCGCCCCGCTCCGGGGCCGCGACGGACACCGGAGCGGGGGCCGAAGCCGGGCACCTCCCGTCGGCCGGAGGCGGCGCGTGACGGCCGGTCCCGGGGCCGCGTCCGCCTCCCCCGGGCCGCTGGAAGGGCTCCGGGTGCTCGACCTCGCCACCCTCTTCGCCGGGCCGCTCGCCGCCACCCTGCTCGGGGACTTCGGTGCCGAGGTGGTCAAGGTCGAGCACCCCGACCGCCCCGACCCCTCCCGGGGCCACGGCCCCGCCAAGGACGGCGTCGGGCTCTGGTGGAAGCTGCTCGGGCGGAACAAGCGGACGATCACCCTCGACCTGTCCACCCCCGGCGGCCGGGACACCCTGCTGCGGCTGGCCGGCACCGCCGACGTGGTCGTCGAGAACTTCCGCCCCGGCACCCTGGAGAAGTGGGGTCTGGGCTGGCCGGAGCTGTCGGCCGCCAACCCGCGCCTGGTGCTGGCCCGCGTCACGGCGTTCGGCCAGCGGGGCCCGTACGCCCACCGGCCCGGCTTCGGCACCCTCGCCGAGGCGATGAGCGGGTTCGCCGCGATCACCGGCGAGCCGGACGGCCCGCCCACCCTGCCGCCCTTCGGCCTCGCCGACTCGATCGCCGCGCTCACCACCGCGTACGCCGTGATGACGGCGCTCGCCGGACGGGACCGCACCGGCCGCGGGCAGGTCGTGGACCTGGCGATCATCGAACCGATCCTCACCGTGCTGGGCCCCCACCCGCTCTGGTACGACCAGCTCGGCTACGTCCAGCCGCGCACCGGCAACCGTTCCACCAACAACGCGCCCCGCAACACCTACAGCAGCGCGGACGGCCGCTGGCTGGCGGTGTCCACCTCGGCGCAGTCCGTCGCCGAACGGGTGCTGCGCCTGGTCGGCAGGCCGGAGCTGATCGCGGAGCCCTGGTTCGCGACCGGCTCCGGCCGGGCCGCCCACGCGCACGTCCTCGACGAGGCGGTCGGCGGCTGGATCGGCCGTCACAAGGCCGACGACGTGGTCGCCGCCTTCGAGGAGGCCGAGGCGGCGGTGGCCCCGGTCTACGACGTCCGGGACGTGATGGCCGACCCGCAGTTCGCCGCGCTGGACACCGTCACCGAGGTCCAGGACCCCGAACTGGGCCCGGTGCGCATGCAGAACGTCCTCTTCCGGCTGTCGGGCACCCCCGGCGGGATCCGCTGGGCGGGCCGCCCGCACGGCGCCGACACCGATGCCGTCCTGACCGAGCTCGGCCTGACCGGGGCCGAGATCGCCGCCCTCCGAACGGAGCGTGCACTGTGATCCTGACCTGGCTCTACGCCCCCGGTGACCGCCCCGAGGTGGTGGCCAAGGCCCTGCGGTGCGGGGCGGACGCCGTCATCGTCGACCTGGAGGACTCGGTATCGGCCTCCCGCAAGGAGTACGCCCGCGCGGCCACCGCCGAGCTGCTCACCGAGCGGCCCCCGGTCCCCGTCCACGTCCGCGTCAACGCGCTCGGCTCCCCCTGGGCGGGCGCCGACCTCACCGCGCTGGTCCGCCTCCGCGGGCTCGCCGGACTGCGGCTGCCGAAGATCGACGCCCCCGAGCAGATCGGCCGGGTCGCCGACCGGGCCGGCGGGGTGGCGCTGTACGCGCTGCTGGAGTCCGCGCTGGGCGTGGAGCGGGCCTACGAGATCGCCCGCGCCCACCCGTCCCTGCACGGGCTGACCCTCGGCGAGGCCGACCTCAAGGCCGACCTGGGCGTCACCGCGGAGGCCGGGCTGGACTGGCCGCGCTCCCGGGTGGTGGTCGCCGCCCGCGCGGCCGGGCTGGCGCCGCCGGCCCAGTCGGTGTTCCCGGACATCCGGGACCTGGAGGCACTGGCCGCCTCCTGCTCGCGCGGCCGGGAGCTCGGGTTCCTCGGCCGGGCGGCGATCCACCCCCGCCAGCTCCCGGTGATCGAGGGGGCCTACCTCCCCCGGCCCGAGGAGGTCACCGCCGCCGAGGAGATCGTCACCGCGGCCCGGGCCGCCCCGGGGGCCCTGGCCCTGCCCGACGGCCGCTTCGTGGACCCCGCCGTGGTGGCCGCGGCCCACCGCACCCTGACCCTCTCCCGCCGCTCCCGCTGACCACTCCCCTGCGGGGCCGTCCCCCACCCGGGTAAGCCGGAGGGGGCGCCGCGACCCGCGCGGCGCCCCCCTCCGGTACGACCCGTTCAGCTCTTGTCGGCCCCGTTGGCCGCGCCGTCGGCGGCCTTGGTCAGATCCGCCTTCGCAGCGCCCCCGGCAGCCTTCCCGTCCGCGGGGGCGGCCTTGGTGAGATCGGGCTTCGCGTCGGACTTCGCGTCGGCTTCGCCCGCCTCGGGCTCGTCGGCGGCGGCCACCTCGCCCGGACCACCGGAGGTGTCGGGCTCGACGACCTCCTCGCGGCCCGGCCGCAGCTTCGCCGAGAGGACGAAGTAGACGACCGCGGCGATGAAGACCACGATCGCGGTCCAGACGTTCAGCCGCACTCCGAAGATGTGGTGCGCCTCGTCGACCCGCATGTACTCGATCCAGCCGCGGCCCAGGCAGTACGCGGCCACGTACAGGGCGAAGGCCCGGCCGTGCCCGAGCCTGAACCGGCGGTCGGCCCAGATCACCAGCGCCGCGACGCCGAGGCACCACAGCGATTCGTAGAGGAAGGTCGGGTGGTAGGTGCCGGCGACCCGGTTGGGCCCTTCGCTGATCTTCAGCGCCCACGGCAGGTCGGTGGCGCGCCCGTACAGCTCCTGGTTGAACCAGTTGCCCCAGCGACCGAAGGCCTGGGCGATGGCGATGCCGGGGGCCAGGGCGTCGGCCCAGGCGGGCAGCGGGATGCCGCGCAGCCTGCAGCCGATCCAGGCGCCGACCGCGCCGAGCGCGATCGCGCCCCAGATGCCCAGGCCGCCTTCCCAGATCTTGAAGGCGTCGACCCAGTCGCGGCCCTCGCCGAAGTAGAGCTGGTAGTCGGTGATCACGTGGTAGAGGCGGCCGCCGACGAGGCCGAACGGCACCGCCCACACGGCGATGTCCGCGACCGTGCCCGGCTTTCCGCCGCGCGCGATCCACCGCTTGTTGCCGAGCCAGACGGCGACGAAGACGCCGATGATGATGCAGAACGCGTAGCCGCGGAGCGGGATCGGTCCGAGATGGATCACGCCGGTCGACGGACTGGGAATATAGGCAAGGGTCATGGCAGACATGACGCTACCCTGCCGGGCGGTACCGACCGCAACCCGCCCGGCAAGCTGAAACCAAAACCACACACGGCGCGGGCCGGGTGGTCACTGCTGGGGCGCCCCCTTGGACAGGGACTTCGAGCCACCGGAACCGGACGCCTTGCCCGAGGCCGAGGCCGACGGGGACGCGGTGGCCGACGGCGACGCCGATCCGGAGGGCTTGCCCTTGGGGACCCCGGCGGCGGCCTCCACCTTCGCCTTCAGCTTCTGCGGGGTGAGCGGATCGGCCTGGTCGGCGAAGATGTCCTTGCCGTCGAGCAGGACGGTCGGGGTGCCCCGGAACTTGCCGGCCGCGAAGGCCTCGTGCGATTTGCCGACCCAGCTGTTGTGCGTGCCGTTCTCCACGCAGGCGCGGAACGCCGGGGTGTCCAGCCCGTCCACCTTCCCGGCCAGCTCCAGCAGCCTGGCGTTCTTGCCGTAGGCGTCGTCGGTCTCCTCCGGCTGGTTCTGGAAGAGGAGGTCGTGGTACTCGGCGAACTTTCCGGCGTCCTGGGCGCAGGCGGCGGCATTGGCGCCCTTGAGCGAGCCGGTGCCGCCCATGTTCCCGTCGATCAGGGTGACGAGGTGGTACTCGACCTTGAGCAGACCCCGGGATTCGAGGTCGTGGACGGTGTCCCGGTAGTTGGTCTCGAAGGCCTTGCAGGCGGGGCAGCGGAAGTCCTCCCAGACGGTCAGCTGGGACTTGGCCCCGGCCGGACCTGTCTGGATGGCGAGCGCGTCCTTGCCGGTGGCTCCCGACGGCGCGGCCACCGGACCGGCCTTGGCGGACTTGTCCCCGGACCCGGCGTTGGCGGCGATCAGGCCGACCACGGCCGCCAGGCCCAGTACGCCGACCACCGCCGCCGAGACGATGAGGGTCCGCCGGCGCTTGTCCCGGGTCTTCTGCCGCTCGCGCTCCTGCTGGAGTCGCTCCCGGGCCGATCGTTTCGTCGTCGCATCGCGGTTCGCACCGTCGTCGTTCTTCTCGCTCACGTTCGGCCAAACGAAGCGGGGAGGCACTCGCGTGCCTCCCCGCTCCCGTTTCCACTCGATCGGGCTACAGAACCCCCGTCGGGGCCCGCCCGGCGTCAGGACCTGCGTACGCCTTCCGCGAGCTCGCCCGCCAGGGCCCGTACGGCGGCCAGCCCGGCCTGCTCGTCCGGTGCGTCCAGCAGCAGCTTCACGAAGGCCGAACCGACGATCACGCCGTCGGCGAAGCCCGCCACCTGCTTCGCCTGGACGGCGTTGGAGACGCCCAGACCCACGCAGACCGGCAGCTCGGTGGTGGTGCGGGTGCGGCGCACCAGCTCCTGGGCCTCGTTGCCGACGGACTCGCGGGTGCCGGTGACGCCCATGAGGGAGGCGGCGTAGACGAAACCGGAGCCGGCGGCCGTGATGGTCGCCAGGCGCTCGTCACGGCTGCTGGGGGCCACGACGAACACGGTCGCCAGACCGTGCTCCGCCGCGTGCTCGCGCCACAGCGCGGACTCCTGGACCGGCAGGTCGGGCAGGATGCAGCCCGCGCCGCCCGCCGCCGCCAGCTCGGCGGTGAACCGCTCGACGCCGTAGCGGTCGATGGGGTTCCAGTAGGTCATGACGAGGATCGGGACCCCGGTGGCCTCGAAGGTCTCGCGCACGGTCCGCAGCACGTCGGCGATCTTGACGCCGCCGCGCAGGGCGATGTCGTCGGCCGTCTGGATGACCGCGCCGTCCAGGACGGGGTCGCTGTGCGGCAGGCCGATCTCCACGACGTCCGCGCCGCCCGCGATGATCGCCTTGGCGGCCTCGATCGCGCCGTCGACGGTCGGGAACCCGGCCGGGAGGTAGGCGACGAGGGCCGCGCGGTCCTCGGACTTCGCCTTCGCGAGGGTGGCGCTCAGCAGTTCGATGTTGCCCTGGTTGCTCACTTGTTCTCCCCCTCGGTCCCGTTCTCGGACTCGCCGTCGTACAGGCCGAAATAGCGTGCGGCCGTGTCCATGTCCTTGTCGCCGCGGCCGGACAGGTTGACCACGATCAGGCCGTCCTTGCCCAGCTCCTTGCCCAGGTCGAGGGCTCCGGCGAGGGCGTGCGCCGACTCGATGGCCGGGATGATGCCCTCGGTGCGCGAGAGCAGGCGCAGGGCCTGCATGGCGGCGTCGTCGGTGACCGCGCGGTACTCGCCGCGGCCGGTGTCCTTGAGGTAGGAGTGCTCGGGGCCGATGCCCGGGTAGTCCAGACCGGCGGAGATCGAGTAGGGCTCGGTGATCTGGCCCTCCTCGTCCTGGAGGACGTAGGAGCGGGAGCCGTGCAGGATGCCGGGCTCGCCCGCGGTCAGGGTGGCCGCGTGCTCGCCGGTCTCCACGCCGTGTCCGGCGGGCTCGAAGCCGACCAGGCGGACGTCGGCGTCCGGGATGAAGGCGTGGAAGAGGCCGATGGCGTTGGAGCCGCCGCCGACGCAGGCCGCGACGGCGTCGGGCAGGCGGCCCGCGCGCTCCAGGATCTGGCGGCGGGCCTCGACGCCGATGACGCGGTGGAAGTCGCGGACCATGGCCGGGAAGGGGTGCGGTCCGGCGACGGTGCCGAAGAGGTAGTGGGTCTCCTCGACGTTGGCGACCCAGTCGCGGAACGCCTCGTTGATGGCGTCCTTGAGGGTGCGCGAACCCGACTTCACGGCGATGACCTCGGCGCCGAGCATGCGCATGCGGGCCACGTTCAGGGCCTGGCGCTGGGTGTCGATCTCGCCCATGTAGATGGTGCAGTCGAGGCCGAAGAGGGCGCAGGCGGTGGCGGTGGCCACGCCGTGCTGGCCGGCGCCGGTCTCGGCGATGACGCGGGTCTTGCCCATGCGCTTGGTGAGCAGCGCCTGGCCCAGCACGTTGTTGATCTTGTGCGAGCCGGTGTGGTTGAGGTCCTCGCGCTTGAGGAAGATCCGGGCGCCGCCCGCGTGCTCGGCGAAGCGGGGCACCTCGGTGAGGGCGCTGGGCCGGCCCGTGTAGTTGACCATGAGCTCGTTGAGCTCGGCGGCGAAGGCCGGGTCGCCCTTGGCCTTCTCGTACTCGACGGCGACCTCGTCCACGGCGGCGACCAGCGCCTCCGGGATGAACTTGCCGCCGAAGTCACCGAAGTAGCCCTCGGTGTTCGGGACGTGACCCTCCGGGTCCGGGATGAAGAACGAGCTGGTGGACATGGCCACTACTCCTACGTGTACGGAAATGCGCGACGGGGGCTGGTTGCACCGTATTGCGCCGTCGGTCCGCGGCCCGCGCACCCCGCTGGGGGGGTGCGCCGCCGTGCGGACGCCCGGCCCGCGCCGGGAGCCTGGGGCTCGGGCGTGGGGCCGTGCGCGACCTCCCGGCCGGTACGTCCTCGCGTACCGGGCCGGGGCGGCCGTCGTCTACAGCGCGGCTCCGCCGCGCCATCGCATTCCGTTGACCTGACCGGGCTCGGAGCCGATCACGTACCGCACCCGCCGGCCGTGCACGCGCCGGGCCGGGGCGCGGCAGCCGCGGGGGCGGCAGCCGCGCGCCAGGGGCGCGTGCGCCGTCGGCACCGCGGCCGGGCCGTGGCCCGGTCGGGTGCGGACGGAGGGGCGGGAAGGAGGCATGGGAAGGGTCAGCTCCGGCCGTGGCGCAGGGCGGGGTGGGCCCCGGCGGCGACGAGGTCGGCGACGGCCGCCTTCGGGTCGCGCCCGGTGACCAGGGACTCTCCGACGAGGACGGCGTCGGCGCCCTCGTTGGCGTACGCGATCAGGTCGTGCGGTCCGCGGATGCCGGACTCGGCGACCTTCACGATGTGGGGCGGGATCTCTCCGACGACCCGCTCGAAGGTGGAGCGGTCGACCTTGAGGTCCTTCAGGTTGCGCGCGTTGACGCCGATGATCTTGGCGCCCGCGGCGACGGCCCGCTCGATCTCCTCCTCGTCGTGGACCTCCACGAGCGGGGTGAGACCGATGGACTCGGCCCGCTCGATGAGGGAGACGAGGGCCTCCTGCTCCAGGGCCGCGACGATCAGCAGCACGAGGTCGGCGCCGTAGGCGCGGGCCTCCCACAGCTGGTACGCCGTGACGATGAAGTCCTTGCGCAGGATCGGGATGTCCACGCGGGCGCGGACGGCCTCCAGGTCGGCCAGCGAGCCACCGAAGCGACGCTGTTCGGTGAGGACGGAGATGACCGCCGCACCGCCGGCCTCGTAGTCGGCGGCGAGCCCGGCCGGATCGGCGATCGCGGCCAGCGCGCCCTTGGAGGGGCTGGAGCGCTTGACCTCGCAGATCACCTTGACGCTGTCGCCACGCAGGGCGGCGACACCGTCCTTGGCCTGGGGCGCCTTGGCGGCACGCTCCTTGAGCTCGTCGAGGCTCACGCGGGCCTGCCGTTCGGCAAGGTCTTCGCGGACCCCTTCGATGATCTCGTCGAGCACACTCACGCGAGCGGCCCCCTTCCGGGTTGATGACGGTCGGCCGCCTTGCGGACACGTTCCACTGCAAGGTCAGCACTCAAATGGTATCCGCAGCTCTCTACGCGCTCTGCACTGACTTCGCGGTTTCCCATTGACTGGACAGTCGGAATATGGCATTCCCATGGCTCCCCGCAAGAGCCGCCGCGCTTCACGGGGCCAGAGCGGAACCGAACGGGAGATTACGGACGATCGAGAAGAGCAGCACCAGCGTGCCGATCCCCCACCAGTAGGCCGGCCGCAGCGCGATCCGCGGCGCCGGACGGCCGCCGAAGGCCCGGACCAGCCACAGGGCCAGGAAACCGGCGAAGACGAAGTAGCCCGCGACGGCCACGGCATTGGCGCCGAGCGCCGCGGGCAGGTCCCCGTGGGCGAAGGCGTGCGCGCTGCGCAGCCCGCCGCAGCCCGGACACAGGATCCCGGTCAGCCGCAGCAGCGGGCACACCGGGTAGTGACCGGGCTCGTTCGGGTCCACGGTGCCCACGTACGCGAAGGCGGCCACGGCCCCGGCCAGGGTGAGCACCGGTGCGGCGGCCCGCCGGACCCGCGACACCGGCGCGGGAACCGGCCCGGACGGTACGGGCCGCCAGGGCCCGGACCCGCCGGGCGGGGCGGCGGGAGCGGGGGCGGCGGGGGTGCGAGAGGCGTCCACCCGCTGATTCTCTCCGCTCATGACAAAAGGCGCAGCCCGACCGGGCCGCGCCTTTCGAACCGCGGGGTCCGCGGGGTCCGCGCTCAGACCTTGGCGGGAACGCGGTTGGCGGCGATGACCTCGGCGAGGTCGCGGTGGGCGGCCTTCGGCGCACCCATGCCCGCGGCCCGCATAGCGAGTCCGACGACTCCGCCGAGCGCGACGATGACGAGACCCGCCCAGAACCCGAGCGGGTTCGCCAGCACCATGAAGGCGCCGGAGACGCAGAAACCGATGAAGGCGATGATGACACCGGTCCAGGCGGCCGGGGTGTGTCCGTGGCTCGTGCCCGCCATGAGTTGCTCCTCGTTGCTCTGTCGCGCGTGCGGTGCCGCACGCTCACTGCCATTGTCCCGCACGGGGCGTGCGGATTCTCCACTGGGTGGGGCTTAGTGGGTGGGATCCTCGCCCCGGTCCAGAGCCTTCCACAGGTCCTCCGGCCGGTCCGGGTCCACCGCCGCGGGCGCCTTGCGCCGCGGACTGCCGTCGCGCTCGTAGCGGCCGCCCATGGCGGGCCAGGCGCGGCCGAAGCGGACCGCGAGGAGACCGGCGAGCAGGATCAGGACGGCGCCTGCGGCCGTGATGTACGGCCAGGCCGTATGGGTCAGCTCGGCCGCCCGGGCGGCGGTGTCGGCCGTGGCGGTGACGGCCCGCTCGTCGAGCGCCCGGTGGTCGTCGGCCGCGGCCACCGCGGACAGCGCCCCGCCGAGGCCGCTCAGCGCGAGCAGGACGGACACCAGCAGCCGCCCCCGGCCCCGTACAGCGAACACCGCCACCAGGGCCGCGAGGCCGACGATGGCCAGGGCCGCGGGCAGGCCCGTGACGGCCCGCCCGTCCGCCGTCAGCGGGAGCGAGCCGCCTCCCACGGCGGCGCTGCCCCGGGCCCAGACGCGGCCGGAGGCGAGCAGGACGACGGTGGCGCCGAGCGCGCCGAGCAGCAGGGCCACGGCGACGCTGCGGCGGGCGCTCCCGGCCTCGGGGGCCTCGGCGTCGGCGGTGGCGGCGGGGGATGGGGGTACGGCACTCACGTACCCCACTATCCCCTACGCCCTCAGCCGCGGTGGAGGCGGTTCGCCGCTCCCACGGCGCGGAGCACGGCGGCCGCCTTGTTGCGGCACTCCAGGTCCTCCAGCTCGGGCACCGAATCCGCGACCACACCGGCTCCGGCCTGCACGTACGCCGTCCCGTCGCGCAGCAGCGCGGTGCGGATGGCGATCGCCGTGTCGGAGTCGCCCGCGAAGTCGAGGTAGCCGACGCAACCGCCGTACAGGCCCCGGCGGGAAGGCTCCAGCTCCTCGATGATCTGCATGGCGCGCGGCTTGGGGGCGCCCGAGAGGGTGCCGGCCGGGAAGCAGGCGGTGAGCACGTCGAAGGCGGTCTTGCCCTCGGCGACCCGCCCGGTGACGGTGGAGACGATGTGCATGACGTGCGAGTAGCGCTCGATGCTCATGAAGTCCACGACCTCGACCGAGCCCGGCTCGCAGACCCGGCCCAGGTCGTTGCGGCCGAGGTCGACGAGCATCAGGTGCTCGGCGCGCTCCTTGGGGTCGGCCAGCAGCTCGTCGGCGAGCTCGTTGTCCCGTTGCGGGGTCGCGCCGCGGTGGCGGGTGCCGGCGATCGGGTGGACCATGGCCCGCCCGTCCTCGACCTTGACCAGCGCCTCGGGGCTGGACCCGACCACGTCGAAGCCGTTCTCGAAGCGGAACAGGTACATGTACGGGGACGGGTTCGTGGCCCGCAGCACCCGGTACACGTCCAGCGCGGAGGCGCTGCAGGGGGTCTCGAACCGCTGCGAGGGGACCACCTGGAAGGCCTCGCCGGCCCGGATGCGCTCCTTGACGTCCTCGACGGCGGCCTGGAACTGCTCGCCGCCCCAGAGCGCCTCGAAGGCGGGCAGCTCGGACTCCGGGAGCGGGGCCGGTGCGTAGGGCGCGGGCCGGGCGAGGTCCGCCTCCATCGCATCGAGGCGGGCCACGGCGTCGGCCCAGGCCTCGTCGGCGCCGGTGTCGAGCGCGTTGTGGTTGATCGCGTTGGCGATCAGCAGGACCGTGCCGTCCCAGTGGTCGAGGACCGCCAGGTCGGAGGTGAGCAGCATGGTGAGCTCGGGGAGCTCCAGGTCGTCGGTGGTGTGCTCGCCGATGCGCTCCAGCCGGCGGACGATGTCGTAGCCCAGGTAGCCGACCATGCCGCCGGTGAAGGGGGGCATCCCGCCCGCGAGGTCGCGGGGGGTGTGCAGGGCCTCGACGGTGGCGCGCAGTGCCTGGAGCGGGTCGCCGTCCGTGGGGACGCCGACGGGCGGGGTGCCGATCCAGTGCGCCTGGCCGTCCTTGACGGTCAGGGTGGAGTCGCTGCGGACGCCGACGAAGGAGTAGCGGGACCAGGAGCGGCCGTTCTCGGCGGATTCGAGGAGGAAGGTGCCCGGGCGTTCGGCTGCCAGCTTCCGGTAGAGCCCGACGGGGGTGTCCCCGTCGGCCAGGAGCCGGCGGCTCACGGGGATGACGCGGCGGTCGGCCGCGAGCTTGCGAAACGTCTCAAGATCCATGGCGTGGGAACCTAACGGGTTATTCGGCGGCCAGCGGAAGGACATCGGCGTCGAAGCACGTGCGGGCGCCGGTGTGGCAGGCGGCGCCGACCTGGTCGACCTTGACGAGGAGGGTGTCCGCGTCGCAGTCGAGGGCCACCGACTTCACGTGCTGGACGTGGCCGGAGGTGTCCCCCTTGACCCAGTACTCCTGGCGGCTGCGCGACCAGTACGTGCAGCGGCCGGTGGTCAGGGTGCGGTGCAGGGCCTCGTCGTCCATCCAGCCGAGCATGAGCACCTCGCCGGTGTCGTACTGCTGGGCGATGGCCGGTACCAGACCGTCCGCGGAGCGCTTGAGGCGGGCGGCGATGGCGGGATCGAGTGAGGACGTACTCATGCGGGCCATTGTGCCGCGTGATCGGGCCCGGAACGGATCACCGTCCGCCTGATGGGCACGCACGGGGCGGCGTCCGGCCGTAGGCTGTCGCGCATGTCTACCCATGCGAAGCGTGAACGCCTGCTGCTGGCGGACCTGTTGGAGGCGGCCGGGCCGGAGGCGCCGACGCTGTGCGAAGGCTGGCGGGCGCGGGAGCTGGCGGCGCACGTGGTGGTCCGGGAGCGGCGCCCGGACGCGGCGGGCGGCCTGCTGCTGAACGCGCTCAAGGCCCGCCTGGACCGGGCGATGGCGGAGTACGCGGCCAAGCCGTACGAGGAACTCATCCAGCTGATCAGGACGGGGCCGCCGCGGATGTCGGTGTACTCGCTGAAGCAGATCGACGAGGCCGCCAACGCGGTGGAGTTCTACGTCCACGCCGAGGACGTGCGGCGCGCGCAGCCCGACTGGTCGCCGCGGGCGCTGGACCCGGTGTTCTCGGACGCGCTCTGGTCCCGGCTGGAGAAGCTGGCCCGCCTCACCGGCCGGCGCTCCCCGGTCGGCCTGGTCCTGCGCCGCCCGGACGGGCGGACGGCGGTGGCGCACAAGGGGGTGCCGGTGGTGACGGTCACGGGGGAGCCGGGCGAACTGACGCTGTTCTGCTTCGGCCGGCAGGACGCGGCGGCGGTGGAACTGGAGGGCGAGAAGGAAGCGGTGTCCCGCCTGACCCGGGCCCAGCTGGGCATTTGACCGGCTGGCCGGAGGCGTAGCCAAACCCAGCCTCGCCGGCGTTTGAGGCGCGGGGGTCCGGGGGCTGGCCCCCGGCAACGGACCCGCACCCGAAGGGCCACCGCCGGCGATTGAGGCGCCGGGGTCCGGGGGGCGACCCCCGGACCCCGGGGGCCATCAGCGGACCGGGTGGCCCGCTTCGCGGAGGGCGGACTTGACCTCGGAGATGCGCAGGTCGCCGAAGTGGAACACCGAGGCCGCGAGGACGGCGTCGGCGCCCGCCGCGATGGCCGGCGGGAAGTGCTCCAGCTTCCCGGCGCCGCCGGAGGCGATCACCGGGACGGTGACGTGCTCGCGGACCGCCGCGATCATCTTGGTGTCGTAGCCGTCCTTCGTGCCGTCGGCGTCCATCGAGTTGAGGAGGATCTCCCCGGCGCCGAGTTCGGCGGCGCGGTGGGCCCACTCGACGGCGTCGATGCCGGTGCCCTTGCGGCCACCGTGGGTGGTGACCTCGAAGGAGCCGGAGGCCGTGCGGCGGGCGTCGACGGACAGCACCAGGACCTGCCGGCCGAAGCGTTCGGCGATCTCCTGGATCAGCTCCGGGCGGGCGATGGCGGCCGTGTTCACGCCCACCTTGTCCGCGCCGGCCCGCAGCAGCTTGTCGACGTCGTCCGCCGTGCGGACGCCGCCTCCCACCGTCAGGGGGATGAAGACCTGCTCGGCGGTGCGGCGCACCACGTCGTAGGTGGTCTCGCGGTTGCCGGAGGAGGCGGTGATGTCCAGGAAGGTCAGCTCGTCGGCGCCCTCGGCGTCGTACAGCTTGGCCATCTCCACCGGGTCGCCGGCGTCGCGCAGGTTCTGGAAGTTGACGCCCTTGACGACCCGGCCGTTGTCCACGTCCAGGCAGGGGATCACGCGTACGGCGAGGCTCATCCGGCCACCGCCTTGTACGCCTCGACCTCCACCTCGACGACCATCGACGGGTCGACGAAGCCGGAGACGATGATCATCGAGGCGGCGGGGCGGACGGCGTCGAAGAGGGTCTTGTGGGCGCGGCCCACCTCGTCCACGTCCCGGGCGTGCGTGAGGTACATCCGGGTGCGGACGACGTCCTCGGGGCCGAGCCCGGCCTCGGCGAGCGCCTTGAAGGCGACCTCGAAGGCCTTGACGGCCTGGTCGTACGGGCCGCCCGCGTCGGCCGCGGTGCAGCCGGAGACGAGGACGAGGCCGTTGGAGAGGGCGACGGCGCGCGAGTAGCCGATGACGTCCTCGTAGGGGCCGCCGGAGGAGATGCGGCGTACGTCTGCGGAGCTCATGCGGAGACCACCTTCAGGGCTTCTTCCAGGGTGAAGGCCTTGGCGTACAGGGCCTTGCCGACGATCGCGCCCTCGACGCCCTCGGGGACCAGCGCGGACAGCGCGCGCAGGTCGTCCAGGCAGGAGATGCCGCCGGAGGCGACGACGGGGCGGTCGGTGGCGGCGCAGACGTTCTTCAGCAGCTCCAGGTTGGGGCCGGTGAGGGTGCCGTCCTTGCCGATGTCGGTGACGACGTAGCGGGCACAGCCCTCGGAGTCCAGGCGGGCGAGGGTCTCGTAGAGGTCGCCGCCCTCGCTGGTCCAGCCGCGGCCCTTGAGGGTGGTGCCGCGCACGTCCAGTCCGATGGCGATCTTGTCGCCGTGCTCGGCGATGGCCTTGGCGGCCCACTCGGGGGTCTCCAGGGCGGCGGTGCCGAGGTTCACCCGGGTGCAGCCGGTCGCGAGGGCCGCGGCGAGCGAGGCGTCGTCGCGGATGCCGCCGGACAGCTCGACCTTGATGTCCATGGCGCGGGTGATCTCGGCGACCAGGGCGCGGTTGTCGCCGGTGCCGAAGGCGGCGTCCAGGTCGACGAGGTGCAGCCATTCGGCGCCGGAGCGCTGCCAGGCGAGGGCCGCCTCCAGCGGGGAGCCGTAGGAGGTCTCGCTGCCGGAGACGCCGTGGACGAGGCGCACGGCCTGGCCGTCGCGGACGTCGACCGCGGGGAGGAGCTCAAGCGTCTTCATCAGAGGGTCTCGATCCAGTTGGTGAGCAGCTGGGCACCGGTGTCACCGGACTTCTCGGGGTGGAACTGGGTGGCCCACAGGGCTCCGTTCTCCACGGCCGCGACGAAGGGACGGCCGTGGGTGGCCCAGGTGACCTTGGGCGCGCGGATGGCCGGGTTGGTGACCTCCAGGCTCCATTCGTGCGCCGCGTAGGAGTGGACGAAGTAGAAGCGGGCGTCGGCGTCGAGCCCGGCGAAGGCCTGGCTGTCGGCGGGCGCGTCCACGGTGTTCCAGCCCATGTGGGGGACGACGGGGGCCTTGAGCGGGCCGACCGTGCCGGGCCACTCGTCGAGGCCCTCGGTCTCCACCCCGTGCTCGATGCCGCGCTCGAAGAGGATCTGCATGCCGACGCAGATGCCCATGACCGGGCGTCCGCCGGAGAGGCGGCGGCCGATGATCCAGTCGCCGCGGGCGTCCTTGAGGCCCTGCATGCAGGCCGAGAAGGCGCCGACGCCGGGGACCAGGAGGCCGTCGGCGTCCATCGCCTTGTCGTAGTCGCGGGTGATCTCGACGTCGGCGCCGACGCGGGCGAGGGCCCGCTCGGCGGAGCGGACGTTGCCGAAGCCGTAGTCGAAGACGACGACGTTCTTTGCTGCGCTCATTCCCAGATTCCTTGGATTCGCAGGACTCCGGCCGCGAGGCACATCACGGAGCCGAGGGCGAGCAGGATGATGACCGACTTGGGCATCTTCTGCTTCTGGAAGGAGTAGACGCCCCCGGCCAGGAACAGGCCGAGGACGATCAGGATGGTGTTGAGGCCGTTCACGGCTAGAGGGCGCCCTTCGTGGAGGGCAGGATCCCGGCGGCGCGCGGGTCGAACTCCGCGGCGTAGCGCAGGGCCCGGGCGAGGGCCTTGAACTGGCACTCCACGATGTGGTGGGCGTTGCGGCCGTACGGGACGTGGATGTGCAGGGCGATCTGGGCCTGCGCCACGAAGGACTCGAAGATGTGCCGGGTCATCGTCGTGTCGTACTCGCCGATCATCGGCGCCATGTTCTCGGGCTCGGTGTGCACGAGGTAGGGGCGGCCGGAGAGGTCGACGGTCACCTGGGCGAGGGACTCGTCCAGCGGGACGGTGCAGTTGCCGAAGCGGTAGATGCCGACCTTGTCGCCGAGGGCCTGCTTGAAGGCGGCACCGAGCGCGAGGGCGGTGTCCTCGATGGTGTGGTGGCTGTCGATGTGCAGGTCGCCGTCGGTCTTGACGGTGAGGTCGAAGAGTCCGTGGCGGCCGAGCTGGTCGAGCATGTGGTCGTAGAAGCCCACGCCGGTCGAGACGTCGACCTTGCCGGTGCCGTCGAGGTTTATCTCGACGAGGACCGAGGTCTCCTTCGTGGTCCGTTCGACCCGTCCGATGCGGCTCATGCCTGCTGCTCCTTCTTCAGTGCGCGAACCGCTTCCAGGAACGCGTCGTTCTCGGCCGGGGTGCCGGCGGTGACCCGCAGCCAGCCCGGTACGCCGTTGTCCCGGACCAGGACGCCCTGGTCGAGGATCTTCTGCCAGGCGGTGTGCGAGTCGTCGAACTTCCCGAACTGGATGAAGTTCGCGTCGGACTCGGTGACCTCGTAGCCGATGGCCCGCAGCTCGGTGACGAGGCGGTCCCGTTCGGCCTTGAGCTGCTCGACGTAGCCGAGCAGGGTGTCGGTGTGCTCCAGGGCGGCCAGCGCGGTCGCCTGGGTGACGGCCGACAAGTGGTACGGCAGGCGCACCAGCTGGACGGCGTCGACCACGGCGGGGTGCGCGGCCAGGTAGCCCAGGCGCAGGCCGGCGGCGCCGAAGGCCTTGGACATGGTCCGGGAGACCACCAGGTTGGGGCGGCCCTCGATCAGCGGCAGGAGCGAGTCCCGGTGGCTGAACTCCACGTACGCCTCGTCCACGACCACCAGGGAGGGCTTGGCCTCCTGAGCGGCCTCGTAGAGGGCGAGGACCGTCTCGGCCTCGACCGCCGTGCCGGTGGGGTTGTTGGGCGAGGTGATGAAGACGACGTCGGGGGCGTTCTCGGCGATGGCCTGCTCGGCCGCCTCCACGTCGATGGTGAAGTCGTCCCGGCGCGGGCCGGAGATCCAGCCCGTGCCCGTGCCGCGGGCGATCAGCGCGTGCATCGAGTACGAGGGCTCGAAGCCGATCGCGGTGCGCCCGGGGCCGCCGAAGGTCTGGAGCAGCTGCTGGAGGACCTCGTTGGAGCCGTTGGCGGCCCAGACGTTCTCCTTGGCGACGGGGTGCTTGCCGGTACGGGTGAGGTAGGCGGCCAGTTCCGTGCGCAGCTCGACCGCGTCCCGGTCGGGGTAGCGGTTGAGGGTGCGGGCGGCGTCGGTCACGCGCTCGGCGATGCGCCGGACCAGCTCCTCGGGGAGCTGGTACGGGTTCTCGTTGGTGTTCAGCTGGACGGGTACGTCGAGCTGGGGGGCGCCGTACGGGGTCTTGCCGCGCAGTTCGTCCCGGATGGGGAGGTCGTCGATCCCGAAACTCACTGGGTGGGCACCTTCCATCCGAAGCGGGCCTTGAGGGCCGCGCCGTGCGCGGGCAGGTCCTCGGCCTCGGCGAGGGTCACCACGTGGTGGGTGACCTCGGCGAGGGCGTCCCGCGTGTAGTCGACGATGTGGATGCCGCGCAGGAAGGACTGCACGGACAGGCCGGAGGAGTGGCAGGCGCAGCCGCCGGTGGGCAGCACGTGGTTCGAGCCGGCGCAGTAGTCGCCGAGGGAGACCGGGGCCCAGGGGCCGACGAAGATCGCGCCGGCGTTGCGGACGCGGGCGGCCCACGCGGCGGCGTCGGCGGTCTGGACCTCCAGGTGCTCGGCGCCGTACGCGTCGACGACCTTGAGACCGTCCTCCAGGCTGTCGACCAGGACGATCGCGGACTGCCTGCCCGCGAGGGCGGGCTTGATCCGGTCCTCGACGTGCTTGGTGGCCGCGACCTGCGGCTCCAGCTCCTTCTCGACTGCGGCGGCGAGCTCCTCGGAGTCCGTGACGAGCACGGCGGCGGCCAGCGGGTCGTGCTCGGCCTGGCTGATCAGGTCGGCGGCGACGTGCACCGGGTCGGCCGTGGAGTCCGCGAGGACCGCGATCTCGGTGGGGCCGGCCTCGGTGTCGATGCCGATCTTCCCGGTGAAGTAGCGCTTGGCGGCGGCGACCCAGATGTTGCCGGGGCCGGTGACCATGTTGACCGGCAGGCAGTCCTGCGTGCCGTACGCGAACATCGCGACGGCGACGGCGCCGCCGGCCGCGTACACCTCGTCCACGCCGAGCAGGGCGCAGGCGGCGAGGATCGTCGGGTGCGGCAGACCCCCGAACTCCTTCTGCGGCGGGGACGCGAGCGCGATCGACTCGACGCCCGCCTCCTGGGCCGGTACGACGTTCATCACGACGGAGGACGGGTACACGGAGCGGCCGCCCGGGGCGTACAGGCCCACGCGCTCGACCGGAACCCACTTCTCGGTCACGGTGCCGCCGGGGACCACCTGGGTGGTGTGCTCGGTGCGGCGCTGGCTGCGGTGCACGATCCGGGCGCGCCGGATGGACTCCTCCAGGGCGGCGCGGACCGCCGGGTCCAGCGCGTCGAGGGCGGCCTCGATCGCCTCGGCGGGCACCCTGACCTGCTCCAGCTCCACCCCGTCGAACTTCCGCGCGTACTCGATCAGCGCCGCCGTGCCACGATGATGGACGTCCTCGCAGATGGGCCGCACTTTCTCCAGTGCGGCTTCCACGTCGAACTCGGCACGGGGCAGCAGATCGCGCAGGGCGCCACCCTCGGGGAGGGTGTCACCGCGCAGGTCGATACGAGAGATCACGTCCCAATTCTCTCAGACCGGCTCCCGCCACCGTTCGCCCGTATCACTGGCTGATACACGTCCCGGATGTCACGGCCGCCCCGTAGCGTTTCCCGTACACGCACGTGACAGCGGGGGGCTGCCATGACCGAAACGCAGGTGGACGGGCGACCGGGTGACCTGACCGACGCCGAACACCGCATGTGGCAGACCTTCCGGGCGGGCACCGTCTGCGACCTCAGTGCCCGGGTGGCCGAGCTGGACGACCCGCACGGCGACGCGGAGTGGGGTCCCGAGCGCCGGGTCCGGGCGGAGGTCGTCGCCCTGCTCCTGCTGGCCGGACCCGAGCCCGTCCCGGGCCGCGTCGGATGCCTGAAGCTGCGCGGCGCGCAGATCACCGGGCGCCTCGACCTGTCCGGCGGCACGGTGCCCCCGTACGTCGAGATCCGGGCGTGCCGCTTCGACGGGGAGATACAGCTCTCCGAGACCCGTTTCGGCACCCTGCGCCTGGACGACTGCGCCGTCCCCCGCATCGAGGCGGCCCGGCTGCACACCGAGGGGGACCTGCACCTGGCGCGCTGCCGGGTGGCGCGCGGGATCCGGCTGACCGACGCGCAGATCGGCACCGACCTGCTGATCAGCCAGGCCGTCTTCCAGCGGGACAACCGGGGGCGGGCGATCGCCGCCGACGGGATGGCGGTCGCACAGGACGTCCAGGCCGACATGGTGGAGACGTACGGGGAGGTGAGCCTGCGCGGGGCCAAGGTGGGCGCCTCGATGAGCCTGCGCGGGGCGCGGCTGCGCAACCCGTACGGCCGGCGCGCGCTGAACGCCCCGACCCTGACCGTCGAGCGGACCCTGTACCTGACCTCCGTCGGCCTGCCCCGCGAGGCGCCCGATCCGGCGCGCCCGTACGACTGGGCCCAGACCCCCACGCGCGGAGGGCCGGAGCGGCGCTTCGAGTGCCGGGGCGGGATGCGGCTGGACGACGGCCGTTTCGGGGACTCCGTCGACTTCTACGGGGCCCGGTTCGACCTCCGGCCCGATCAGGAGGTCTCCCTGCGGCGGATCCAGACCCCGGAGCTGCGCTTCGTCGGCGAGGCGCCGGAGCGGGGCCGGGTGGTGGTGTCGGGGGCGAAGGTGGTCAAGCTGGTCGACCGCTCCACGAGCTGGCCCGGCCCCGGCCGGCTGTCCATGGAGGGCTTCGTCTACGAGGACCTCGCCCCGCGGGGCCACTTCCCGCTGGCCCGCCGCCTGGAGTGGGTGGCGGCGGCCACCCCCGAGTACTCCCCGGAGCCCTACGAGCGGCTCGCGTCGGTACTGCGGGACGGCGGGGAGGACGCGGACGCCCGCGAGGTGCTGGTCGCCAAGCAGCGGCGGCGCCGGAGCACCCTGCCGCCCGCGGCCAGGGCCTGGGGGTACCTCCAGGACTGGACGGTGGTGTACGGCTACCGGCCGGGGCGGGCGGCGCTGTGGATGGCGGTGCTGTGGGCGGCCGGCGCCCTGCTGTTCTCCGGCCACCGGCCCGAGCCGATCAAGGCGGACGAGCACCCGCAGTGGAACGCCGCCCTGTACGCGCTCGATCTGCTGCTGCCGGTGATCGATCTCGGCCAGGAGGGCCAGTGGAAGGTGCAGGGCGGCTGGCAGTGGGCCGCGGCGGCCCTCGTCCTGCTGGGCTGGATCCTGGCCACGACGGTCGCCGCGGGCGCGTCCCGGCTGCTGCGGCGGGGGTGACGGCCCGGGCCGTCCGGCCACTACCCTGTGCCTCGTGACCACCGTTCGCCTGCCACTCTTCCCGCTGAACCAGGTTCTGTTCCCGGGCCTCGTGCTGCCGCTCAACGTCTTCGAGGAGCGGTATCGCGCCATGATGCGCGAGCTGCTGAAGACCGGGGAGGACGAGCCGCGCCGGTTCGCCGTCGTCGCGATCCGCGACGGCCGGGAGGTGGCCCCCACCGCGCCCGGCCTGCCCGACCCGACGGCACTGCCCGCGCGGGGTCCGGCGGCGGGCTTCGGCGCGGACCCGATCCAGGCGTTCCACCGGGTGGGCTGCGTCGCGGACGCGGCGACGATCCGGGAGCGGGAGGACGGCACGTTCGAGGTGCTGGCCACCGGCACGACGCGGGTGCGGCTGCTGTCGGTCGACGCGTCGGGGCCGTTCCTGGTCGCCGAGCTGGAGGAGCTCGCGGAGGACGCGGGCGACGGTGCGGGGGCCCTTTCGGAGGGGGTCCTGCGGGCCTTCCGCAGCTACCAGAAGCGTCTGGCCGGGGCCCGTGAGCGGACCCTGACCTCGACGCCGGACCTGCCGGACGAGCCCTCGGTGGTCTCCTACCTGGTGGCGGCCGCCGCCGTGCTGGACATCCCGGCCAAGCAGCGCCTCCTGCAGGCCCCGGACACCGCGACGAGGCTGGCGGAGGAGCTGAAGCTGCTGCGTACCGAGACGGCGGTGATCCGGCACCTCCCGTCCCTCCCCGCGGTGGACCTGACCCGCGCCCCGACGAGCCCGAACTGAAGGCATGGCGAAGAAGCAGAAGCAGCAGACGGCGGGCACTCCGGCGATCGTCGCCCTGACGGCGGCCGGAGTGGACTTCACCACGCACGCCTACGAGCACGACCCGGCCCACCCCTCCTACGGGGAGGAGGCCGCCGAGGCCATGGGCGTCTCCCCGGACCGGGTCTTCAAGACGCTCGTCGCGGACGTCGACGGGGTCCTCACGGTGGCGGTGGTCCCGGTCTCGGGCTCGCTGGACCTGAAGGCCCTGGCGGGCGCGGTGGGCGGCAAGCGGGCGGCGATGGCCGACCCCGCGCTGGCGGAGCGCACCACGGGCTACGTCAGGGGCGGCATCTCCCCGCTGGGGCAGCGCAAGCGGTTGCGCACGGTGCTGGACGCGTCCGCGTCCGCGCACCCCACGATCTGCGTCTCGGCCGGGCGCCGGGGCCTGGAGGTCGAGCTCTCCCCCACCGCCCTGACCACCCTCACGGGGGCCACGGTGGCCCCGGTCGCCCGCCCTTAGCCTGGCCGGCTGTTTCCCCGCTCCTGGGGCTCCGCCCCGGACCCCGCGCCTCAAGCGCCGGCGCGGCTGAATGACCCGTGCGGGTCAGGACACGGCGCTCCGCGCCCGCGCCTCAAGCGCCGGCGGGGCTGGAATTGCCCTGCGGGCAATCCAGCCGCCGCCAGGTACATCCAGCCCCGCCAGGCGGAAATCCAGCCCCGCCGGCGTTTGAGGCGCGGAGGTCCGGGGGCGGAGCCCCCGAAGGGTCCGGGCGGAGCCCGGGGAACGGGGGAAGGGCGGGTCGGGGACCAGCTCCGCGCAGCGGCACCTGGCCCCCCGGGGGGTCAGGGCGCGGAGCGCGGGGGTTCCGACGGGGTCGGGTCCATGTGGACGTGCTCCGGCGGGTACGCGCCGTACCACTCGGCGCCCGGCGACGGGTCCCGCGGACCCCAGACGGCGGTCAGCCCGAGGTGGACGGCGACGGCCGTCATCGGCCACACCAGCAGCACCCCGTACGCCAGCACCTGCAGCGGCGCGTCGAACGGCACCCCCTTGCCGGCCTTCGCGGCAGCCGCCGGCACGTCGGAGCCGGGGCCGAGCCACAGCCCCACCCGCCACCCCACCAGCGCGGCGAAGCCCGCCCCGAGGGCCAGCCCGATCACCAGGGGTACGCCCCCGCGCCGGCGCCACAGGAACACGCCGAGCGCGCTCAGCACCCCGAACCCCATCGCCAGCAGGAAGAACGTCCCGTCGGCCCCGATCCGCGCCTCGCTCTCGGTGTCGCGCAGGAAGACGGCCTCGCCGTTGGAGACGTACTGGACGCGCGGCGCCAGCCACGCCCACAGCAGCCCGAGGAGTACCCCGGCCACGCCCACCACGAAGGTGACGGCGGCCCCGTCACGGATGTCCGCGGGGGTGACGGCGGCCTCCGGCTTCGGGAGGTCGGGGAGGTCGGAGGGAGACGACGGCGGCGTCACGGCTTCGGTCACCCCCACATCGTGCCAGGTACGCCCGGCGACGGCGTCAGCGGACCGCCGCCCGCCGGTAGGCCCAGGTGGCCACGGTCAGGGACAGCAGCCCGACGGCCCCGCACACCCCGAGGTCGAGGGCGACCGCCGACCAGTGCGGGTGCGGGGCGAAGGTCTCCGCGAAGGCCTGCACCCCGTAGGTGGACGGCAGCAGGTCCCGCGCCCAGACGACGGGTCCCGGCATCCGCTCCGGCGGCAGCACCCCCAGCAGCAGCGCCGCCGACATGCCCAGCTGCCCGGCCAGCGTGGCCAGCTCCTGGCGCGGGGCGAGCAGCCCCAGCGCGGCGCCGAGCCCGGCGAGGGCGGCCCCGGCGAGCGGCACCACGGCGGCCAGGATCCACAGCCCGCCCATCGGCAGCCCGAACAGCACGCAGCCGAAGACGGCCGTGACCAGGGTGCCCGGCAGGGTGAAGGAGGCGTACGCGGCTGCCGCGCCCAGCACCACCGAGGCGGGCGGCACCGGCAGGGTGGCGTAGTGGTCCAGCCCGCCGCTCGCCCGGAGCTGCCCGAAGTACTGCGCGAGCAGGTTCAGCGCGACGAAGGCGACCACCAGCACGGACGAGCCGGCGACGACGGCGCGCGCCTCGGAACCGCCGCCCCCGTCGACCACGCCCCGCATCAGGATCATGATCCCGACGGACTGGAAGGTGGCCACGAACAGCAGCGGGATCCGCGCCACGCGCGCCCGGGACAGCTGCGCCCGGTAGACGGCGGCGAGCGCGGGGAAGAAGCGGGCGCGGGGCGCGAGCACCCCGGGTACCGCGGCAGCGATGTCGGTCACGACTTGACCAGACCCTTCATCCGTCCACCCAGCGCGAGGTAGACGTCCTCCAGGCTCGGCGTGGCCAACGTGAAATCGTCGAGGGCGGCGAAGGCCGGACCGCCGGTGACGGCGGCGACGGCCGCGCGGGCCTCGTCCTGGCCCAGCCGCAGCACCCAGCGCCGCCCGGACTCGGCCGCCCGCGGGGCGAGCTCCGCGACCTCGGGGACCTCCAGCGGCGGGGCGGTGCGCCACACCAGCTCCAGGCGGACCTCGTCGGAGACGCGGGCCTTGAGCCCGGAGGGGGTGTCGCAGGCGATGACCTTGCCCTGGTCGATGACGGCGACCCGGTCGAGGACGGTCTCGGCCTCGATGACGTTGTGGGTGACCAGCAGGACGGTGGCGCCGTGGTGCTCGCGGCGCCGGTCCACGGCGGCCCACACGGCGCGCCGGGCGACGGGGTCCATGCCGGTGGTGGGCTCGTCCAGGACGAGCACGGCCCGCTCGCCGACCAGGGCCGACGCGAAGCAGGCGAGGCGGCGCTGGCCGCCGGAGAGCTTCTTCAGGGGGCGCCCGGCGATCGCGGTCAGCCCCAGTTCCTCCAGCACCTCGTCCCGCGCGGTCCGCGCGTCGCGCGCGCCGAGTCCGCGCAGCCGGCCGGTGGTCTCGGCGGCCAGGGAGACGGTGAGCTCGTCGAGGGCGGTGGACTCCTGGCCGAGGTAGGCGAGGAGGCGGGCGGCCCGCTCGGGGTGGCGCACGAGGTCGTGGCCGAGCAGGGTGACGGCGCCCTCGTCGGGCCGCATCAGCCCGGTCAGCTGGCGGACCAGGGTGGACTTGCCGGCGCCGTTGGGGCCGAGCAGGCCGAAGATCTCGCCGCGCCGGACCTCCAGGGAGATCCCGTCGTTGGCCCGGGTCTCGGGCAGGGCGGGGGCCCCGCGCCGGCCGCGCACCGCCGGGTACGTCTTGACCAGGTCACGCACCGCGCAGACCACGTCGGAAGCCGTTCCGGCGGCCGCTGCCGTGGGGTGCCCTGCCTGTGCTGTGCCCGTACTCACGAGGGAGCAGCCTACGCGGCTTCCGCCCCTACTCGGCCGCCGGGGTCGGCGGGCCGGAGGGCACCGGGGCGCCCGCCGTGCCCGGTGCGGCGCCGACGTGCTCGGCCGCCGCGCGGACGTCGATCTCGCGCCAGAACCCGGCGCGGATGGCGTAGCGGTCGTGTTCGTCGATCTGGTCGTCCTTGTGCGCGAGGAGTCCGAACCGGGCGGCGTAGCGGAGCAGCTCCCCGTCGATGCGGTGCGGGACGCGCGGGTACATGGTGGACAGTTTCTGCAGGTGGACCGTCTCCGGGAGGCGTTCCATCCAGCGGCGGGCGAACACCTGGCCGACTTCGAACGGGTCGCCGCCGACGGTGGTGATGTCCTCCTCGCGGTCCGCCCAGCGCTGTTCGGCGCTGGTGAGCTGGGCGAGGGTGGGCAGCGAGGCGGTCTCCGCCGGTTCGCCGAGCGGTCCGGCGCGGTCGATCCAGCCCCGGTCGGAGGACCAGCGCAGGGCGCTGCCGGCCGGGGCCGGGGTGCTCTGGACCTGCCGGTCGGCCGGGGCCGGGCCGGGGGCGCGCAGCGAGGCGAGGTCCTTGGGGGTGGGGACGGGCTTGGCGCCTTCGGTGGCGGGCGCCGGTACGGGTGCGCCGTTCGGGGGGTTGGCGGGGGCTTCCCGGTCGGCGGTGCCCGGGGCGGCGCCGTTGCCGTTGCGGGCGGCTTCGGCGAGGGCCGCCTCGGGCAGGGGCGCGGAGAGGATCGCGGCGATCTCGGGGCGCGGGGCGGGCGGCGGGGGGCAGAGCCCGGCCAGGTCGCGGGCGCGGACGGCCCGGGTGATCCAGGCCCGGTCCAGGACGCGGCGTTCGTCGGCTTCGGCGACGAGGTCCTCGGACTGGTTGTAGTCGCCGTCGGCGGCCTGGACGGCCCACAGGTGGACGGCGACCCCGTGTTCCTTGGCGGACATCAGGCCGGGGAGCAGGTCGCCGTCGCCGGTGACCAGGACCACGTCGGAGCAGGCCCGGTTGCGGGCGAGTTCGGTGAGTTCGGCGTGCATGGCGGCGTCCACGCCCTTCTGCGCCCAGCGGCCGTCGCTGCGGGTCAGGGCGCCGAGGCGGACGGTGACCCGGGGCATGACGCGCAGCCGGCGGTGTTCGGGCTGCGGCACCCGGTCGGGGGCCCCGTCGAACCAGTAGATCCGCAGGAGGGGCTGCTCGGTGTCGGCCTCGGCCCGCTCGCGCAGGCCCTGGATGAGGGCGGTGTGGTCGACGGTGATGCGGGAGCGGGAGGGCTCTCCGGCGAGGAGGCTCGCGGCGGCGCCGAGCAGGTATCCGGCGTCCACCAGGACGACGCAGCGGTCCACGCGTTCCACCCTCTTCCGTGGGGTTCCCAGGGGGTACTCGTTAGGTTTTCCCCGAGTCTGCCCGACCGCAAGGGTGTTGACGGCCGGAACTCGATCATCGGCGTGGCGGATCTCCCGGCGGGCCGGACGAGGGGCTCCACTACGCGCAGTAATGATCCAAAATGCGTGGGTTGTGCGGGTGTGTGAGTGTGAAGGCGGCCCTGGCCCCTACACCCCCCACGGAGGCATCCCATGGCCAAGAACAAGAACCAGAAGCAGCCGGCCAAGCAGCAGCCGCGATCGGCGCAGGATCCGTCGAAGGCGTCGATGGAGTCCGCGCCGGACGAGCGCTCCTCCCAGTCGCCGAGCCCGCTGGACATGGCCCACAAGGGCAAGCAGAAGCGCTTCGGCCACAACTGACGCCGCGGCCCGCTTACGCGCGAGGGCGCGCCCGGATCTCCGGGCGCGCCCTCGCTCTCGCGTGGCCGCGGGTCCGCGCGTACGGACGCGGGCCCGTTCGGTCTAGCCGGCCAGGCAGGAGGGGCCGAGGAGCACCTTGAGGTCGCCGAAGAGCGCCGGGTCGGGCTGGACCCGGTGCCGGTCCAGGCGCAGCACGGTGGTGGTCCGCGGGCCCTGGAGCTTGATCCGCACCTCGGTGTTGCCCTTGTGGTGGCGCAGGATCTCGCCCAGACGGGTCACCATCGGCGGGGTGACCTTGACGGTCGGGATGGTGAGGACGACGGGGGCGTTGGTCCCGGCGGAGGAGAGGTCGGGGACCATCATCTCCATGGCGACGAGCCGGGGGACGTCCTCGCGCTTGTCGAGGCGGCCCTTGACGAAGACGACCGTGTCCTCGACCAGCTGGGTGGAGACGAGCTGGTACGTCGCGGGGAAGAACATGCACTCGATGGATCCGGCGAGGTCCTCGACGGTGGCGATGGCCCAGGCGTTGCCCTGCTTGGTCATCTTGCGCTGGAGGCCGGAGATGATGCCGCCGATGGTGACGACGGCGCCGTCGGAGTGCTCGCCGCCGGTCAGCTGGGAGATCCCGGCGTCGGTCTTGTCGGAGAGGACGTGCTCCAGGCCGAAGAGCGGGTGGTCGGAGACGTACAGGCCGAGCATCTCGCGCTCCTGGGCGAGCAGGTAGGACTTCTCCCACTCCACGTCGGAGAACTCCACGTCGAGGCCGAAGCCGGGCTCGTCGCTCGCGCCCTCGTCACCCATTCCGCCGAAGAGGTCGAACTGTCCCTCGGCCTCCTTGCGCTTGACGGCGACCACGTTGTCGATCATCGGCTCGTGGTGGGCGACCAGACCCTTGCGGGTGTGGCCCATCTCGTCGAAGGCTCCGGCCTTGATCAGCGACTCGACGGTGCGCTTGTTGCAGACGACGGCTTCGACCTTGTCCAGGAAGTCGGGGAAGGTGGAGTACTTCCCCTTGCTCTTCCTGGTCTTGATGATCGACTCGACGACGTTCTGGCCGACGTTGCGCACGGCGGTGAGGCCGAAGAGGATCACGTCGTCGCCCTGGGCGGCGAAGTTCGGCTCGGACTCGTTGACGTTCGGCGGGAGCACCTTGATGCCCATGCGCCGGCACTCGTTCAGGTAGATCGCGGACTTGTCCTTGTCGTCCTTGACCGAGGTGAGGAGCCCCGCCATGTACTCCGCCGGGAAGTTCGCCTTGAGGTAGGCGGTCCAGTAGGAGACCAGGCCGTACGCGGCCGAGTGGGCCTTGTTGAAGGCGTAGCCGGCGAAGGGGACCAGGACGTCCCAGAGCGCCTTGATCGCCGCGTCGCTGAAGCCCTTGCCCCTGGCGCCCTCCTCGAAGATGACGAAGTTCTTCGCCAGTTCCTCGGGCTTCTTCTTGCCCATCACGCGGCGCAGGATGTCGGCCTCGCCGAGCGAGTACCCGGCGATGATCTGGGCGGCCTTCTGGACCTGCTCCTGGTAGACGATCAGGCCGTAGGTGACCGCGAGCACCTCTTCGAGCGGCCCTTCCAGCTCCGGGTGGATCGGGGTGATCTCCTGCTGCTTGTTCTTGCGCAGGGCGTAGTTCGTGTGCGAGTTCATGCCCATCGGGCCCGGCCGGTACAGGGCCGAGACGGCGGAGATGTCCTCGAAGTTGTCCGGCTTCATCAGGCGCAGCAGGGAGCGCATGGGGCCGCCGTCGAACTGGAAGACGCCGAGGGTGTCGCCGCGGCCGAGCAGTTCGAAGGTCTTGGGGTCGTCGAGCGGGAGGGCCAGGAGATCGATGTCGATCCCCTTGTTGGCCTTCACCATCTTGACGGCGTCGTCCATGATCGTGAGGTTGCGCAGGCCCAGGAAGTCCATCTTCAGCAGGCCGAGCGACTCGCAGCTCGGGTAGTCCCACTGGGTGATGGTGACGCCGTCGGTGTGCCGCACCCAGACGGGCACGTGGTCGGTGATCGTCTCGCTGGACATGATCACGCCGGCGGCGTGCACGCCCATCTGGCGGACCAGGCCCTCCACGCCGCGGGCGGTGTCGATGACCTTCTTCACGTCCGGCTCGTTCTCGTACATCCCGCGGATCTCGCCGGCCTCGCCGTAGCGGGGGTGCTGCGGGTCGAGGATGCCGGAGAGCGGGATGCCCTTGCCGAGGACGTCGGCGGGCATGGCCTTGGTGAGGCGGTCGCCCATGGCGTACGGGTAGCCCAGGACGCGCGCGGAGTCCTTGATCGCGTTCTTGGCCTTGATCGTGCCGTACGTGCCGATCATGGCGACCTTGTCGGCGCCGTACTTCTCGGTCACGTACCTGATCACCTCGACGCGCCGACGCTCGTCGAAGTCGATGTCGACGTCGGGCATGGAGACGCGCTCGGGGTTCAGGAACCGCTCGAAGATCAGGCCGTGGGTGAGGGGGTCGAGGTCGGTGATGCCCATGGCGTAGGCGACGATCGAACCGGCCGCGGAGCCTCGGCCGGGGCCCACCGCGATGCCCTGGTTCTTGGCCCACATGATGAAGTCGGCGACCACGAGGAAGTAGCCCGGGAAGCCCATCGAGATGATCGTGTCCATCTCGTACTCGGCCTGCTGCATCCGGTCGTCCGGGATGCCCCCGGGGTAGCGGCGGTGCATGCCGCGCATGGTCTCCTCGCGGAACCAGCTGACCTCGGTGTGACCGTCCGGGATGTCGAACTTCGGCATGAGGTTGCGGAACTTGAACATGCCCTCGGTGTCGATCTGGTCCGCGACCAGCCGGGTGTTGGCGCAGCCCTCCTGCCAGGCGTCCGAGGAGTCGATCGCGTACATCTCGTCGGTCGACTTGAGGTAGTAGCCGGTGCCGTCGAAGCGGAAGCGGTCCGGGTCCGAGAGGTTCTTGCCGGTCTGGATGCAGAGCAGGGCGTCGTGCGCGGTGGCCTCGCTCGCGTACGTGTAGTGCGAGTCGTTCGTGACCAGCGGCGGGATGCCGAGCTTCTTGCCGATCTCCAGCAGGCCGTCGCGGACCCGGCGCTCGATCTCGATGCCGTGGTCCATCAGCTCCAGGAAGTAGCGGCCCTCGCCGAAGATGTCCTTGTAGTCGGAGGCGGCCTGCACGGCCTCGTCGAACTGGCCGAGGCGCAGCCTGGTCTGCACCTCGCCGGACGGGCAGCCGGTGGAGGCGATCAGGCCCTCGGACCACTTGGACATGGTCTCCTTGTCCATCCGCGGCCACTTCGTGAGCCAGCCCTCGGCGTACGCGTCGGAGGACAGCCGGAAGATGTTGTGCAGGCCGGTGGCGTTCGAGGCCCAGATGGTCTTGTGGGTGTAGCCACCGGAACCGGACACGTCGTCGCGCTTCTGGTGGGGCTGGCCCCACTGGATGCGCCGCTTGTTGCGCCGGGACTCGGGTGCGACATATGCCTCGATGCCGATGATCGGGGTGATCCCGGCCTTCTGGGCGGTGTGGAAGAAGTCGTACGCCCCGTGGAGGTTGCCGTGGTCGGACATCGCGATGTGCGTCATGCCCATCTCGTTGCACGCGTTGAACATGTCCTTCAGCCGCGCGGCACCGTCCAGCAGCGAGTACTGGGTGTGGACGTGCAGGTGCGTGAACGGCGTCTTGGTCACGGTGGGAGCCTCCGGGGGGAGAGAGGGGCGGCAGCTTTGAATCCTACGTCTCCCGGCTGACACAAACGGGGCACCGACCGGTACCTTCATCCGTTGCAGACCCAAGGACACCTGTCCGAAATGCGATCCCGTACGTGATCGACCAGCGCCATCAGGAGGATCCGCCATGGCGGTACCCGAGACGACCGACGAGCAGCGCGCCGAGCAGATACTCGACGTGTTCGACACAGCCTTCGGAGAGCTGCTCGCGGCCGACCCCGCCGCCTTCCAGGTCAAGTTCCGGAAGATGGCGGCCTCGGCCTTCGCCTTCTACCGGGGCACCGCCTGCCTCTTCTACGCCGACCTGGAGCGCGACCGGCACGGCGGCCCGTACCTGGACGAGCAGACGGGCCGGGTGTGGATCCACGGCGACCTGCACGCCGAGAACTTCGGCACGTACATGGACTCCAACGGCCGGCTCGTCTTCAACGTCAACGACTTCGACGAGGCCTACGTCGGCCCCTTCACCTGGGACCTGAAGCGCTTCGCCGCCTCCGTCGCCCTGATCGGCTACACCAAGGCCCTCGGCGACGACCAGATCAGCGAGCTGGTGCGGGTCTACGCGGACGCCTACCGGGAGCGGATCCACCACCTGGCGGCCGGGGCCAAGCACGAGGAGGTCCCCTCCTTCACCCTGGACACCGCCGAGGGCGCGCTGCTCTCCGCCCTGCGCTCGGCCCGCTCCCGCACCCGCTTCTCCCTGCTGGACTCCATGACGGAGATCCGCGACCACGAGCGCCGCTTCTCCGACGGCGGGGGCGCGATCGAGCTGGACGCGGCCACCCGGTACAAGGTGCTGGCCGCCTTCGACGGGTACCTGGAGACCCTGCCCGAGGAGTCCCTGGTCCGCCCGGACTCCTACCGGGTCAAGGACGTCGTGGGCCGCCGGGGCGTGGGCATCGGCTCGGCCGGCCTGCCCTCGTACAACATCCTGCTGGAGGGGCACAGCGACGCCCTGGAGAACGACGTCGTGATCTACCTCAAGCAGGCGCAGACCCCGGCCGTGTCCCGGCACATCACCGACCGGGCGGTGCGCGAGTACTTCGAGCACGAGGGCCACCGCACGGTGATCTCGCAGCGCGCCCTCCAGGCCCACGCCGACCCGTGGCTGGGCTGGACGGAGCTGGACGGGGCCGGGCAGCTGGTCGCGGAGGTCTCCCCGTACGCGGTGGACCTGGACTGGTCCGACCTGGACGACCCGGAGGAGATCGCGGCGGTCGTCGCGGACCTGGGCCGGGCCACGGCCACCATGCACGCGGCGGCCGACGCCGCGGAGAGCGGCCAGTCCCTGGTCCCCTTCTCCACCGAGCGGGCCATCGACGCGGCGATCGCCGCCGACGAGGAGGGTTTCGCGACGCTCCTGGTGGACTTCGCGCACGCCTACGGGGCCCGGGCGCGCGCCGACCACCAGATCTTCGTGGACCTGTTCCGCAACGGCCGGATCATGCCGTAGTCCCACCGCCGCGGCGGCCCGGGGCCCTGGATTCACAGGGAGGCATGAAAGACTCGCGACGATGGACATATCAGGGGCAGGACCGAGGGCACTGCGTGCCGCGCTGTTCAGCGCGCTCGTCGTGCTGCTCTCGGCGGGCTCCCACGTGCTCCTGTCCCGGGTCCCGCTGCCGCCCCTGCTGGCCGCCGGGGCCTTCGCGGGGGTCTTCGCGATCGCGTTCGCGCTGGCGGGCCGCGAGCGGGGCTTCGGGCCGATCGCCGGGCTGCTGGTCCCGCTGGAACTGGCCGCCGACACGGTCTTCACCGCCGGGCAGCGCGTCTGCTACGGCCCGGCGGGCGGTCCGGTCTCCGGGCCGCTGCACGCGCTGGGCCTGGACGGGCTGTGCGGCGGGACCCCGGTGGGCGGCCCGCTGACCACGGTGGGCGGACCCGTCGGCGATCCCGCCGTCCTGCTGGCCGCCCCCGGGCCGTGGACGCCCTGGCTGCTGCTGGGCGGGCACGTCGGCGTCGGGCTGCTGGCCGCCGCGTGGCTGCGGCACGGCGAGCGGGCCCTGGCCCGGCTGCTGCGTGCGGTGGCCGCCCTGGCGTTCCGGCCGCTGCTGCTGGCGGTCGCCTCGGTGACGGCGGGCGCCGGGCCCGCCGGGCGGGCGCTGCGCCCGCGGTTCCCGGGCACGGCCGCCCGTACCCGCTTCCCGGCGCATTCCGTGGGACGGAGGGGACCTCCCGTACGCGCGGCGCTCGCGAGCGCCTGACGTACGTACGGCAGTCCCCTCCCCTCGTCCTTCCACGTCCCACGGAGATCGTCATGAGTGCACGCAACAGCCAGCAGAACAAGGCCGCCGCCCGCGAGAAGCTGCGCATAGAGCGCGAGAAGCAGGCCAAGAAGGACAAGGCGCGCCGCCAGGTGTTCGTGGCCGGCGGGATCGTCGCCGTCCTGGCCCTGGCGGCGGGCGTCGGCTACCTGGTCGTCAAGGGCAGCGAGCCCGGCCACTGGGAGAAGGCCGCCGACGCCACCCTGGTCAAGCCGAAGAACACCGAGGGCGCGGACGGCCTGACCGTCGTCATCGGCAAGCCCGAGGCCAAGAAGACCCTGGAGATCTACGAGGACTCCCGCTGCCCGGCGTGCGCCGCCTTCGAGCAGTCCTCCGGCGAGCAGGTCAAGAAGGACGTCGACGCCGGCAAGTACAAGCTCCGGTACTTCGGTGCCACCTTCATCGACAACGCGTCGAAGGGCGAGGGCTCGAAGAACGCGCTGAGCGCGCTGGGCGCGGCGCTGAACGTCAGCCCGCAGGCCTTCCTCGACTACAAGGCCGCGCTGTACTCCAAGGACCTGCACCCCGACGAGAGCGTCGACAGCTTCGCCAAGGACGACTACCTGATCAAGGTCGCGGACACGGTTCCGGCGCTCAAGGGCAACGCCGAGTTCAAGAAGGCCGTCGAGGACGGTACGTACGACCGGTGGGCGATGGACATGTCGAAGGCCTTCAACAAGTCCGGGGTGACGGGCACCCCGACGCTGAAGATGGACGGCAAGAAGATCGACACCCCGGCGACGCCGGAGGCCTTCACGGCCGCGATCGACAAGGCCCTGGCCGGCTGATCCGTCCACATCCGGCCGCAATTGGGCGGACAACGGGTGGGTGAACTCCCAGAGTTCGCCCACCCGTTCCCTTTTCGTGACTGTTCCTGGCTGAATACCGATCAGTAATATGACCGCCCGTGACCAGTCATCTCACCCCCTCCGCCGACGGCGCCGCCACGGCCGCCCGCCCGGCACATCCGCGCCGCCGTTCGGTCGTCCTGGCCGCCGCCGCCACGGCCGCGCTCGCGCCGATCGCCGCGCTCGGCGCCTCCGCCGCCCACGCGGCCGGATCCGCCCCCGCCTTCCTGCACGGCGTCGCCTCGGGCGACCCGCTGCCCGACGGGATCCTGCTGTGGACCCGCGTCACCCCGACCGCGGAGTCCGTCCCCGGCTCCGGCCTCGGCCCGGACACCGCGGTGGGCTGGGAGGTGGCCGAGGACAAGGCCTTCTCCCGGATCGTCGCGAGCGGTTCCGTCACCGCCCGCGCCGCCGCCGACCACACCGTCAAGGCCGACGTGCGCGGACTGCGCCCGCAGACCCCGTACTGGTACCGGTTCACCGCCGGCGACGCCGTCTCCCCGGCCGGACGGACCCTGACCGCCCCGGCCGCCGACACCCGCACCCCGGGCGTGCGCTTCGGCGTGGTGTCCTGCGCCAACTGGGAGTCCGGCTACTTCTCGGCGTACCGGCACCTGGCCGCCCGCGCCGACCTGCACGCGGTCCTGCACCTGGGCGACTACATCTACGAGTACGCCACCGGGACCTACCCGGAGGCCAAGTACGTCGTGCGCCCGCACGAGCCCCGCAACGAGATCGTCTCGCTGGCCGACTACCGCACCCGGCACGGCAAGTACAAGACGGACGCCGACCTCCAGGCCCTGCACGCGGCGCACCCGATCGTCGCCATCTGGGACGACCACGAGTTCGCCAACGACTCCTGGTCCGGCGGCGCGGAGAACCACACCCCCGGCGCCGAGGGCGACTGGGCGGCCCGCGCGGCCGCCGCCAAGCAGGCCTACTTCGAGTGGATGCCCGTCCGCCCCTCCATCGCGGGTACCGTCTACCGGCGACTGCGCTTCGGCACCCTCGCCGACCTGCACCTGCTGGACCTGCGCAGCTTCCGTTCGCAGCAGGCGAAGGTCGGCAGCGGCTCGGTGGACGACCCCGAGCGCACCATCACCGGACGGGCCCAGCTGGACTGGCTCAAGGCCGGGCTGGCGTCCTCGAACGCGTCCTGGCAGCTGGTGGGCACCTCGGTGATGATCTCGCCGCTGGCCTTCGGCGCGCTGCCCGCGCACCTGCTGAAGCCGCTCACCAAGCTGCTCGGCCTGCCCGAGGGTGGAATAGCGATCAATGTGGATCAGTGGGACGGCTACACGGACGACCGCAAGGAACTCCTGGGCCACTTGAAGGAGAAGAACATCAAGAACACGGTGTTCCTGACCGGCGACATCCACATGTCGTTCGCGAACGAGCTCCCGGTGGAGAAGGCTACGTACCCGGGCTCCGGGACGGCGGCGACCGAGTTCGTGGTGACCTCGGTGACCTCCGACAACCTCGACGACACGCTGCACGTCCTGCCGGACACCCTGTCGCTGGTCGCGGAGTCGGCCGTCAAGGCCGCGAACTGGCACGTCAAGTGGGTGGACATGGACGCCCACGGCTACGGCGTCCTGGACGTGACGGCCGAGCGCTCGCAGATGGACTACTACGTGGTTTCGGACAAGCGGCGCCAGGACGCGACCTCCTCCTGGCAGCGCTCGTACCGCACGCCGAGCGGCACGCAGAAGGTGGAGCGGGCCGACCGCCCGGTTTACTGACGCACCGTCAAATCTGCGGTCGGTAGGGGCTCCTGACGCAAGACCAGGGGCCCCTATCGCACCATCGGCAACAAATCTTTAACCTCCGGGTACTTGCTAACTGAATGACATGCACACGTAAGCTTCCGGCCAGCGTGAGGAAATACCTCACCCCCCACCACGCTTCGCGAGGAGTCAACGTGCGCGCCGTCGCCCGCATATCCCCCCTTCTCCGCCGCCGCCTCATGGGCACGGCCGTCCTGGCCTCCACCCTGGCCTTCGCCCCTCTGACGGCCCCGACCACGGTCGCCGCCGCCGCGGCGAAGACCCCCGCCGAGGTCTGTGCCGAGCAGGGCTCCGCCCCTGCCAACGCCCGCGTGGCCCGGCCCAAGGACCACCACGCGGCCGACCCCAACGAGATCAGCGCCGCCCAGGTCAAGGCCATGGACGCCGACCTGAAGAAGAAGCTCTCCCAGCTCCAGCTCTCCCCCCAGCAGAGCGAGGGCATGCGCGCCGGCGCCGCGGCCGCCGTCACGACCATCCCGGTCTACGTGCACGTCATCACCTCCGGCACCACCGGCAAGCTGACGGCCGCCCAGATCAACAACCAGATCTCGGTCCTCAACGCGGCCTACGCGGGCCAGGGCACCGGCAACGTCAACTCCGGCTACCAGTTCAGCCTGGCCGGGACCGACTACACCGACAACTCGACCTGGTACAACGTCTCGGACGGCACCAAGGCCGAGAAGGACATGAAGAACGCCCTGCGCAAGGGCGGCAAGAACGCGCTCAACCTCTACACCGCCAACCTCGGCGGCGGGCTCCTGGGCTGGGCGACCTTCCCCAGCTCCTACGCCTCGGCGCCCAAGATGGACGGCGTCGTCATCCTCAACTCCTCGCTGCCCGGCGGCTCCGCCACCAACTACAACGAGGGCGACACCGCCACCCACGAGGTCGGCCACTGGATGGGTCTCTACCACACCTTCCAGGGCGGCTGCACGGGCAGCGGCGACTCCGTCTCCGACACCCCGGCCGAGGCCAGCGCGGCCTTCGAGTGCCCGACCGGGCGCGACACCTGCACCGCGCCGGGCGCCGACCCGATCCACAACTTCATGGACTACACGTACGACTCCTGCATGTACCAGTTCACGGCCGGCCAGGTGGCGCGCATGAAGAGCATGTGGACGGCCTACCGCGCCTGACCCGCGGCCGGTCCTCCCCGCTCCGTCCGCTCCACCCGCTCCATCCGCTCCACCGCGCCTCCCGCGCGAACGGCAGGGCCCCCGGCGTCACCGCCGGGGGCCCTGCCCCGTCCTACGACCTGCCCGCGCCCCTACAGGCTGTCGAGGAAGCCGAGCGCGACCTTCCAGGTCTCCTCCGCCGCCTCGGCGTCGTAGTCGTCCAGGTCCGGGTCCGTGAAGAGGTGACCGGCCCCCGGATAGGTGTGCACCTCCACGTCCGCCCCGGCCCGCCGCATCCGCAGGTACCAGGCGGTCAGCCAGTCGTGCGGCTCGAAGGGGTCCGGATCGGCGACGTGCAGCTGCACCGGCAGCTCGTCGGCCAAGGCGTCCTCGTCCAGGTCCGCCGTGCCGTGCAGGAGCAGCAGTCCGCGCGCCTTGTCGTCGGCCAGCGCCAGGTGCTGGGCGACCGAGCCGCCGTAGGAGAAACCGGCGTAGACCAGACCCCGGTCGGAGTACGGCGCCACGGCCAGGACCGCCCGCTTGAGCAGCTCGTCACGGCCGACCTCGTCCTGGTGGGCCATCCCCTCCTCGACCGTCGCGAACGTACGCCCCTCGAAGAGGTCGGGCACCTGGACCTGGTGTCCGGCCGCGCGCAGCCGGTCGGCCGCCGCGTGCACCGCGGGCCGCAGCCCGTACGTCGAATGGAAGAGCACGATGTTCATGCCTCCCATCGTGCCATTCACGGCGAAGGCAGGAGTCGCGGGACCCGTCGCGGTTAGGTTCAGGGTATGGAGATGGAGAACGTCCTGCGTCCCGTCGTGGCCCTCGCCGCCGTACTGGTCCTCACCCTGCTCGCCGGGTGGCTGCTCGACCTGCTGCTGCGCAAGGCCGACGCCCGGCACACCGAGACCCCCCTGTGGGGGCTGCTGCGCCGCTGCGTCCCGCCCTTCCGGCTGGTCCTGGCCACGGGCCTGCTGCAGGCCTCGTACCGGCGGGCGGGCGTCTTCCCCGCCCACCGGGCCGCCGTCGGGCACGTCCTGGCCCTGCTCATGATCGCCTCGACCGCCTGGCTGCTCGTGCGGATCGCCACGGCCGTCGTGGACTCCGTCTACTCCCGCTACGCCGCCTCCCACCCGAACGAAGCCCGGGTCCGGCGCGTCCGCACCCAGGTCACCCTGATCCAGCGGGTGGTCGTCGCCGTGGCGGTGGTGGTCTCCGTCGCCGCGATGCTGCTGACCTTCCCCGCCATGAGGGTGGCCGGCGCCTCGATGCTGGCCTCCGCCGGCGTCCTCGGCATCGTGGCCGGCATCGCCGCCCAGTCCACCCTCGGCAACCTCTTCGCCGGACTCCAGATCGCCTTCGGCGACACCGTGCGCATCGGGGACACCGTGGTCGTGGACAAGGAGTGGGGCACGGTCGAGGAGATCACCCTGACCTTCCTCGTGGTCCGCACCTGGGACGAACGCCGCATCACGATGCCCGTCTCGTACTTCACCAGCAAGCCCTACGAGAACTGGTCGCGCGGCGGCGCCGAGATCACCGGCACCGTCTTCTTCCACCTCGACCACGCGGCGCCGGTCGCCCTGATGCGGGACAAGCTGGCGGAGCTCCTCAAGGACATCCCCGAATGGGACGGCCGCACCGGATCCCTGGCCGTCACCGACACCACCCCGAACACCATCGTGGTGCGCGCCGTCGTCACGGCGAAGAACGCCGACGAGGTGTGGACCCTGCGCTGCGCGGTGCGCGAGCAGCTGGTCACCTGGCTGTCCGCCCAGCACCCGTACGCCTTCCCGCGCGTCACGACCTCGGAGACCGACCCCCGCACGTAGCGGGGGGGGCGGACCGGTCAGAACGTCAGGCGCAGCAGCGCGCCGCCGCCGGGTGCGGCCTGCGCCGTCAGCTCCGCCGCGTGCGCCCGCGCGATCTGCCGGGCCATCGCCAGCCCCAGTCCCGAGCCCGGCAGGGCGCGGGCGGTCCCGGCCCGGTAGAAGCGGTCGAAGACGTACGGCAGGTCCTGCGCGGCGATGCCCGGACCGTGGTCGCGGACCGTCAGCTCGGGGGCGCCGCCGTCGCGGACCGTCAGCTCCACCTCCACCGGCAGCCCCGGCGGGCTGAACTTCGCCGCGTTGTCCAGCAGGTTCCCCACCAGCCGGCTCAGCCGCGCCGGCACCCCCGGCACCACCGCCTCGGCCGTCTCCACACGGAACTCCACCGCGGGCCAGTGCGCCCCCGCCGCCTCCGCGCAGTGCCGCACGAGGAGGTCCAGCCGCACCTGTTCCACCAGCGGCGTCGGCTCCTCGTCCCGCGCCAGCTCGATCAGGTCGTTCACCAGCCCCGTCACCTCCCGCAGCTGGCGCCCCAGCGCGGCCGCCGCCCGCTCGCGCTGCGCCGTGGTCAGCCGGTCGGCCCGGGCCAGCAGTTCCGCGTTGGTCCGCAGCGCCGTCAGCGGGGTCCGCAGCTCGTGCGAGGCGTCCGCGACCAGCCGCCGCTGCGCGGTGACGGACTGCTCCAGTTCCCCGAGCATCGTGTTGAAGCTCCCGGCCAGCCGCGTGATCTCGTCCTCCCGCCCGGGCGGCGGCAGCTCGATCCGGTGCCGCGGATCCCGGGTCGCGGCGATCCGCTCGGCCGTCGCGGTCAGCCGGGTCACCGGGGCGAGGCCGGTCCGGGAGACCCAGTGGCCGAGTACGGCGGCCAGCAGCACCCCCGCCACCGCCGTCAGGACGAGCCACCAGGCGGCCTCCTCCGTACCCCCCTCGACGCTGTCGGCCCGCAGCGCCACCTGGAGCGCCCGTCCCTCGGCGTAGTCGGTGGTGAGCATCCGCGCGGGGTGCCCGTCCACCGTGATGTTCGAGAAGTACGGGGCCCGTGTGCCGGCGGCGACCTGCCGAGCGGCCGGGGCCACGGGCAGCAGCCCCGGCGCGGACGGGTCCCGGTCCGGGTCGGCCGGGACCACCTCCGCGCACGCGGGGGCGGCCAGGAAGCGGCACTCCCCCGCCAGCGTGCCGGGCACCTCGTCGGGGTGCCGCTGCGCGGCGAGCCGGGCGGACTGGGTCAGGTTGAGATCGAGCTGCCAGTACAGCGCGTCCCGTACGACGAACAACGCGGTCACGCACACCACCACGGCCACCAGGGCCACGGCCGCGGTGACGGACAGCGCCAGCCGGGTCCGCAGTGGCCCCCGCCTGCGCCAGGACGGGGCGCGCCGCCGCCGGTCACGGCGTTTCACGCGGTGTCCAGCCGGTAGCCGACCCCGTGCACGGTGTGGACCAGCCGGGGCTCGCCCCCGGCCTCCAGCTTCCGGCGCAGGTAGCCGACGTACACGGCGAGCGAGTTGGATTCCGGCCCGAAGTCCTGCCCCCACACCAGTTCCAGGATCAGCTCGCGCGGAAGCACCTGCCCGGGGTGGCGCAGGAGCAGTTCCAGCAGCGCGGCCTCGGTCCGGCTGAACTCCAGCAGCCGTCCGCCCCGCCGGCCGGTCCGGGTCCCGGGGTCCAGGACGAGGTCGTCGAAGCCCAGCGGGGCGGCGCCCGGGGGCTCGGGGGCGGCCCGCCGCAGCAGGGCCCGCACCCGCGCGACCAGCTCGTCCAGTGCGAACGGCTTGACGAGGTAGTCGTCGGCCCCGGCCTCCAGCCCGTCGACGCGTTCGCTGACGGAGTCCAGCGCCGTCAGGACGAGCACGGGCGTACGGTCGCCCATCGCCCGCAGCTGCCGGCACACCCCCAGCCCGTCGAGCACCGGCATCAGCACGTCCAGGACGACCGCGTCCGGCTCCCAGCGCGCCACCTCGGACAGCGCGGCCAGCCCGTCCGGCGCTCCGCGCACCTCGAACCCCTCGATGGCCAGGCCGTCCTCCACGGCGGCCCGCACCTCGGGCTCGTCGTCGACCACCAGAATCCGCTGCCTCATGGGACAAAGCCTGCCAAAGACAGCGATGAGAACCTCTTAGAACGTTCTTAGGACGCACCGCGAGTGTGCGTCCCATGACCACTCGACACACACCGGCGGCACTCTCCGTCGTGATCGGTGCGGGCGGCACCGGCGGCCACATCTACCCGGGGCTCGCCCTCGCCGAGGCGCTGCGCGCGGCCGTTCCGCGGGCCGTGGTCTCGTTCATCGGGACCGAGCGGGGCCTGGAGACCGAGCTGATCCCGGGCGCCGGCTACCGCCTGCACACCGTTGACATGATCCCCTTCGACCCCGCGCTGGGCGCCAAGCGCTATCTGCTGCCCGCGGCGCTGCTGCGCTCGGCGCACCAGGCCCGCTCGGTGATCCAGGCGCAGGGCGCGCACGCCGTCGTCGGCATGGGCGGCTATCCCAGCGCACCGGCGGTGCTCGGCGCCCGGCTGGCCGGGCTGCCGGCCGTGATCCACGAGTCGAACGCGGTGCCCGGCCGGGCCAACCGGTTCGCGGCCCGGCTCACCCCGCACGTCGCGGTGGCCTTCGACCGCAGCCGCGCCCACCTGGCGGGCGGCGCGCGGGCCCTGACCACCGGAATGCCGATCTCCGCGGCACTGGCGGGGCTCGCGGAGCTCCCCGGCCCGGAGCGGGCGGAGCTGCGCGCCGAGGCCCGGCACGCCCTGCGGGTCCCCCCGGGGCGACGGCTGGTGGTCTTCAACGGCGGCAGCCTGGGCGCCGTACGCCTCACCCGGGCGGCCGTCGCGCTGGCCGGGCTCTGGCAGGGGCGGGACGACGTACAGCTGCTGATCAAAACGGGCCCGGCGGCGCTGCCCGACACGGAGGCGGACCTCACCGCGACCGGCGGGCGGCGGATCGCGCGGGCCCTGCCGTACCTGGACCGCATGGACCTCGTCTACGCGGCCGCCGACCTGGTGGTGTGCCGGGCGGGCTCCGCGACGGTGGCCGAACTGTCGGCGACCGGGGTCCCGGCCGTGCTCGTGCCCTACCCGCACGCCCCGGGCGACCACCAGACGCACAACGCCCGGGTCCTGTCCGACGCGGGCGCGGGACTGCTGCTGTCCGACGCCGAGGCCACCGCCGAACGCCTCGCCGGTCTGATCGGGCCGCTGCTGGCCGACCCGGCCCGGCTGGCGTCGATGGCCGGCGCCGCCGACCCCGGCCCGCACGCGCGGGCCGCCGAACTGCTGGCCGCGGAGGTCCTCCGCGTGGCCGGCGTCCGTCTTCCCACCCTGGAGCACGCATGACCGACAACTGGACCGACCGCACCGTCCTCGTCACCGGGGCCGAGGGCTTCATCGGCTCGACGCTGGTGGACCTGCTGGTGGCTCGGGGCGCCCGGGTCCGCGCCTTCGTGCACTACAAGCCGTACGCCGAGAAGGGCCACCTGGCCCGCTACCTCGCCGACCCCGACGGCCCGGTGGAGATGTGGGCGGGCGACGTCCGCGACGCGGGCCGGGTCAGCGACGCGGTGGCCGGCTGCGACACCGTCTTCCACCTCGCGGCACTGATCGGGATCCCGTACAGCTACGCCTCGCCGGGTGCGTACGTGCAGACCAACGTCACCGGCACGCAGAACATGGCGGAGGCCTGCCGCCGGCACGGCGTGCGCCGCCTGGTCCACACCTCCACCAGCGAGGTCTACGGCACGGCCCGCACGGCGCCCATCGCGGAGGACCACCCGCTCCAGCCGCAGTCCCCGTACTCCGCCTCGAAGATCGGCGCGGACATGATGGCGCTCTCCTTCCACCACGCCTTCGAACTGCCGGTGACGGTGGTGCGCCCCTTCAACACCTACGGCCCGCGCCAGTCGGCCCGCGCGGTGATCCCCACGATCCTGGCCCAGCTGCACGCGGGCGCCCGCGAGGTCCGCCTCGGCTCCCTGTCCCCCACCCGGGACTTCACGTACGTGACGGACACGGCCGAGGGCTTCCTCGCGGTGGCGGAGTGCGACCGGGCGCTGGGCGAGGTGGTCAACCTCGGCAGCGGCCAGGAGATATCCGTCGGCGAGCTGGCGCGGGCGCTGATCACGGCCTCGGGCCGGGACGCGGAGGTGGTCGTGGACCCGTCCCGGCTGCGCCCCTCGGGCAGCGAGGTGCAGCGCCTCCTCTCGGACAACTCCCGCGCCCGCGCATGGGCGGGCTGGAAGCCCGAGGTCTCCCTGCCGGAGGGCCTGCGCCGCACCTCCGACTGGATCGCGGCGAACCCTCACCTCTTCGCCCCGGACCGCTACCAGGTGTAGGCCGTCCCTTCCGGATCTCGCGGGCCGAACGTGCGGTCGATCCGCCCTCGTCCAGGTGAGGGGCCGACGGTTTTCCGCAATCCTCGGGTATTCCGAATGTAGGCTCCCTCGCGCCCCCGGAAATCCCGGACTCCGAGGGGCGGCAGGAGCCCACATTTTCCTCCGGAGAATGCCCGAGGAGGAATTCCCCGAAGGAGAGCCGCCATCACCACGACGGACGAGGCGGAACGGTACGGAGAGAGGCTCTTCGCGGCCTCCCACGGCAACGAGCGCGAACGGCTGGGCGGTCTGGCCGACGCGTTCGATCCGACGAGCCGGCAGAACCTGCTCGCGCTGGGGCTCGACGCCCGGTGGTCGTGCCTGGAGGTCGGCGCGGGCACGGGCACCCTGAGCGGCTGGCTCACGTCCGTCGCCGCATCCGCCGGGCAGGTCACGGCCGTCGACCGCGACGTCCGCTTCCTCGGCCACCTCTCGGCCGAGGGCGCGCGGGTCATCGAGGCGGACATCACCGACCCGGCCTTCCACCCCGGCCGGTTCGACCTCGTGCACGCCCGGTTCGTGCTGATGCACCTGCGGGACCGTGAGGAGGTGCTCCGCCGCATGGTGTCCTGGCTCAAGCCCGGTGGGCTGCTGGTCGTCTCCGACTCCCTCGCGGTCGGCGGCGAAACGTCCCCGCACGAGGCGTACCGGCGTACGATCACCGGCTACTGGCGCATGATCGCCGAGACGATCGGCAGCGACAGGCACTGCGCCGCCCAGTATCCCCGGGTGTTGACCGGGCTCGGGTTGCGGGACGTGGGCATGCACACGCACCTGCCGGTCGTGGGGCTCGATGCCGGGTTCGGCCGGTTCCTGGCGCTGACGTTGGAGCAGGCCAAGGACAGGCTCCTGGCGGCCGGGCTGCCCGCGGCCGTCTACGACGAGGCGGTCGAGCACCTGAAGGACCCCATGACCAGGGAGCCGTTCTTCGCCATGGCCACCTGCTGGGGCCGGGCCCCGGTCGGCCCCCGGCAACAATCCGCGGGCTTTCCCCTCGCCTGATTTCATCCGCCCGTGTGAAGAAACATCAATGCAGCCGGAGGCCGGCCGAATACCGCCAAGAATGGGGATCCCGGTCCGTGGTGCACAAAACACCACGGGACATGCATCGGGCCGGGGATGTCCTGGCCCCGGGGTCTGCGAGGAGAGAGAAACCGTGCGAAACGAAGCCGCTCAGCGCGTCGCGCTGATCTTCAAGCTGCTGGACGCCAACGGGAACGGAGTGCTCGAAGCCAAGGACTTCGAGCTGAACGCCGACCGGGTGCTGGCCGTCGCCACGGACTCGCGGCCGGAGGCCAGGCAGGCGCTGGCGGACAGCATGCGCCGCTGGTGGGACGTGCTGGTCGGAGCTCTGGACACCGACGGTGACGGTGTGATCAGCCCGCGGGAGTTCGAGGCATCGGTGCTCGACCCCGAGCGGTTCGGCCCGGCCGCCCATGCGTTCGCCGACGCACTGGCGGCACTCGGCGACCCCGACGGGGACGGCCTGATCGAACGACCCCGCTTCCTCGGCCTGATGACCGCCTGGGGCTTCGACGTACCGAACATCAACCTGCTGTTCGACGCGTTCGGACCGGACGCCGACGACCGGATCACGGTGACCGCCTGGGCCGACGGCATCCGCGACTACTACACACCCGGTCTGGCCGGGATCCCCGGTGACCACCTGGTCCCCCTGCCCGCCTGAGCTGCCACCGCAGCATCCGCACGGAGCCCTCCGGACCGGTGGGCCCGGTCCGGCAGCTGCCCACCGGGCCCCCGCACCTCCTACGGACTGCGCAGGCTGCGGACGTCCAGGTGGCGCAGCACCCGGTCCACGATCTCCGGGTCCGCCCCCGGCTCGCTCCGGGCGGCCAGCACCTCGTGCCGGGCGGCGGACATCATCTCCCGCTGGATCCGCTGCACGTCCCGGATCCGCTCCACCCGCTTCCCGTACGCCTCCCGCCGCTCCTCGTCGACGAGGTCGGGGCTGATCCTGGCCCCGACGTCGTAGGCGCGCCGGTACAGGATCTCCACCAGGTCCTCGGGAAGGTCCTCGACCTGTTCGATCTCCTTCAGCCGCCGCTTCGCCGCCTTCGCCGCGCGCAGCGCCAGCCGCCGCCGGCCCTCGCGCTCGGCGTCCGCGTCGGCCTCCACCCCGAGCCGCCGCACCAGCCAGGGCAGCGTCAGCCCCTGGCAGACCAGGGTCACCATGATCACCGCGAAAGCGATGAACACGATCTCGTCCCGGCCGGGGAAGGGCTCCCCCGCGTCCGTGCGCAGCGGGATGGCCAGGGCCAGCGCCACCGAGGCCACCCCGCGCATCCCGGCCCACCACATCACCACGCTCTCCCGCCAGCTCAGCGGGATCTCCTCGTCGTAGTCGCGGCGGCGGTGCAGCTTCTTCGCCAGCCAGCCCGCCGGGAGCAGCCAGACCAGCCGTACGCCGACGACCACCACGATCACGACCGCCGCCCAGCCGACCATCTCCCAGACCCGGCCCTTCGCGACGCCGAAGACGTTGTGCAGCTCCAGCCCGATCAGTCCGAACGCCACACCGGTGACGAGCGTGTCGACGATCTCCCAGAAGGTGTGCCCGGCCAGCCTGCCCAGCACGTCGTCGGCGTCCGAGGCGAACTCGGCGAGGAACAGGGCGGTCGTCAGGACGGCCAGCACCCCCGAGCCATGGAGTTGCTCCGCCATCACGTACGCGACGAACGGCACGAGCAGCGTCAGCCCGATCTGGAGCGTGGCGTCCCCGAGCCGGCCCATCATCCACTGCGTCACCCAGCCGAGCCCGAACCCCACGGCCACCGCGACGACGGCGGACAGCACGAACTCCCCGAGCGCGTCGGGCCACGAGAAGCTTCCGCTGACGACGGCGGCGACGGCCACGTGGTAGAGCACGATGGCGGTGACGTCGTTGAACAGCCCCTCCCCCTCCAGGATCGAGACCATCCTGCGGGGCAGCCCGAGCGATCCGGCGACGGCGGTGGCCGCGACGGGGTCGGGAGGGGCGATGAGCGCGCCGAGCGCGACGGCCCCGGCGACGGGCAGCACCGGCACGATGGCGTTCGCGACGGCCGCGACGGCGGCGGTGGTCACGAAGACCAGGGCCACGGCCAGCAGCAGGATCGGCCGCACGTTGGCCGCGAACTGGCGCCAGGAGGTGCGCTGCGCGGAGGCGTACAGCAGCGGGGGCAGCAGGAGCGGCAGGATGTACTCGGGCGGGATGTCGACGTTCGGCACGACGGGCACCAGGGCCAGCGCCACCCCGACGATGGTCATCAGCACGGGCGCGGGAAGCCCCAGCCGGTCCCCGAGCGGAACGGTGACGACGGCCCCGAGCAGCAGCACGAACAGCAGAGCAAGCTGATCCACTCCCCCACCCTGCCAGGCCGCTGCCGCTGGGCTACGGGGGACGGGGGCCACCACCCCGGCGTGTCGGCCCCGGCCCATCCCCGGCCCCGCACGGGTCCGATCCCCTGCGGTGCAACCGCACCGGCACGCCGGAGCTCGGCCCGCGCGGCCGGTTCGTGTTCCGGGTCCCGCGGGTGCGGGTCACGACACGGCGCTCCGCGCCCGCGCCTCAATCGCCGGCGGGGCTGGAATTGCGCTCCGCGCAATCCGGCCCGCCTGGCGCTCGACAGCGGCGACCGGCCAGAATCCAGCCTCGCCGGCGTTTGAGGCGCGGGGTCCGGGGCGGAGCCTGGTCTGCTCGGCGCGGACCGACCGGCCGAACCAGCCTGGGGCCGGGGTACGGCCCGGTCGGGGGCGTGGACCGCCGGCCGAAATCCAGCCCCGCCGGCGATTGAGGCGCGGGGGTCCGGGGGCTGGCCCCCGGCAGCGGACCCGCACCCCAGGGCTACGGCAGAGCGCGCCGCATCGAGCGGTGCGGGATGCCCGCGTCCTGGAACTCCGGCCCGTAGGCCACGTAGCCGAGCCGCTCGTAGAAGCCCATCGCGTGCGTCTGCGCGCCGAGGTCGACCGCCGTCAGGCCCAGCCCGGCCGCCTCCGTCTCGATCGCCCGGACCAGCGCGACCCCGACGCCCAGTCCGCGCGCGGACTTCCGTACGGCGAGGCGCCCCAGCGAGCCGACCTCGGGCGAGCCGGTCTTGCCGAGGGCCTCGGGGCCGTGCAGCAGGCGTCCGGTGCCCAGGGCCTCGCCCTCGGGGCCCACGGCCAGCACGTGCACCGCGACCGCGTCGTACGCGTCGTACTCGATCGACTCCGGCACGGACTGCTCGACCACGAACACGTCGGTCCGCACCGCGTAGCAGGCGGCCAGATCGGCCTCCGAGGAGGCCACCCGCACCGAGACGGACGTCACTGGCTCTCGGCCCGGATCACGTCCAGCGCGTGCTGGAGGTCGGCCGGGTAGCCGCTCTCGAACTCCACCCACTGCCCGTCGGCCGGGTGTTCGAAGCCGAGCCGCACGGCGTGCAGCCACTGCCGGGTCAGCCCGAGCCGCTTGGCGACGGTCGGGTCGGCACCGTAGGTCAGGTCGCCGACGCAGGGGTGGCGGTGCGCGGACATGTGCACGCGGATCTGGTGCGTGCGCCCCGTCTCCAGCTTGATGTCCAGCAGCGACGCGGCGCGGAACGCCTCGATCAGGTCGTAGTGGGTGACGGACGCCTTGCCGTCCTGGGTCACCGCCCACTTGTAGTCGGCACTGGGGTGGCGCCCGATCGGCGCGTCGATGGTGCCGCTCATCGGGTCCGGGTGGCCCTGCACCAGCGCGTGGTAGCGCTTGTCGACGACCCGCTCGCGGAACTGGTTCTTCAGCGAGGTGTACGCGCGCTCGGACTTGGCGACGGCCATCAGGCCGGAGGTGCCGACGTCGAGGCGGTGGACGATGCCCTGCCGCTCGGACGCGCCGGAGGTGGAGATCCGGTAGCCGGCGGCGGCGAGGCCGCCGATGACGGTGGTGCCGGTCCAGCCGGGGCTCGGGTGCGCGGCGACGCCGACCGGCTTCATGATCACGACGATGTCGTCGTCGTCGTGGACGATCTCCATGCCGGGCACGGGCTCGGCGACGAGCTCGACCGGGCGCGGCGGGGCGGGCATCTCGACTTCGAGCCAGGCGCCGCCGTGCACGCGCTCGGACTTGCCGACGACGCTGCCGTCGACCGAGACCTTCCCCTCCGACGCCAGCTCGGCCGCCTTCGTCCGGGAGAAACCGAACATACGGGCGATGGCGGCGTCCACGCGCTCGCCTTCGAGGCCATCGGGAACGGGCAGGGTGCGGATCTCGGGAATCGTACTCACCCGTCGAGTATGCAGGACTCGGCGCAGGACCATTCCCGCGATCGGCCCGGGACCGGCCCGCGACCGGGCCCGCGACGGGCCCCGGACGGGCCCCGCGATCAGTCCTTGTGGACGGTGCCGTCCGGGTCCAGGCCCTTGAAGGACAGCAGGACGATCAGGATGCCGCCGCACACGATCGCCGAGTCCGCGAGGTTGAAGACGGCGAAGTGGGCGGGGGCGATGAAGTCGACCACCGCGCCGCGGAACACGCCCGGCGAGCGGAAGATCCGGTCGGTGAGGTTGCCCAGCGCGCCGCCCAGCAGCAGACCGAGGGCGATCGCCCACGGCAGGCTGTACAGCTTGCGCGCCAGCCGGACGATCACCACGATCACCGTCGCCGCGATGCAGGTGAAGATGATCGTGAACGCCTCGCCGAAGCCGAAGGCGGCGCCGGGGTTGCGGATCGCGTTGAACTGCAGCAGGTCGCCGAGGACCCGGATCGGGGGCTGGTGCTCCAGCCGGGCCACGACCAGCATCTTGCTGCCGAGGTCGACCAGGTACGCGAGCACCGCCACGACGAGCAGCGCCGCGATCCGCCGGCGCCCCCTGGGCGCGTCCGGCCCAGGCTGCGGCTCGGCGTCGTCCCCGACCTCCGGCGTACCGATGATGCGCTCCGCCTCTGCCACGTGAGTCCCTCGACTAGCTCGATCCCGACGAGACACGAGAGTACGTCAGGGGACGCACCTCGTGCCTAGTGCCTCCGCTCCTGCTTCTGCTTGCAGTCCACGCACAGGGTGGCCCGCGGGAAGACCTGCATCCGCGCCTTGCCGATGGGCTGCCCGCAGTTCTCGCAGAGTCCGTACGTGCCCGCCTCCAGCCGTTCCAGGGCCCGCTCGGTCTGCTCCAGCATCGAGGTGGCGTTCGCGGCGAGGGCCAGCTCGGACTCCCGGGTGATGTTCTTGGTCCCGGTGTCGGCCTGGTCGTCGCCCGCGCCGTCTCCCGAGTCCCGCATCAGGCCCGTGATGGCCACTTCGGAGGCGTCGAGCTCGGTGCGCAGCCGCAGGATCTCCGAGACCAGCTCCGTACGGGCCTCCTCGACCTCCCGCTCGGTCCAGGGGTCCTCGCCGGGGCGTACGGCGAGCTCACCGGGCGTGGTGGCCGCCGCCGTGGCCCGCGCCTTGGGGAGCCCGCTGGTGGCCGCAGCGGCCGTCTTCCTGGCCGTACCCGCAGTCTTCTTGGCAACCACTTTCCGAGCTCCCGTCTTCCGCGCGGCCGGGGCCGCCCCCTCGGCTGCGGCCGGGGTGGCCGCCGCCTTGCCCGTGGTGCTCTTCGCGGCCGCCCTCGTCGCCGTGGCGTCGGCCGCCTTCGCCGGGGCCTTCCGTGCCGCGGTCTTCTTCGCGGCGGCCTTGTTCGTAGCGGTCTTGTTCGCAGCGGTCTTGTTCGCAGCGGTCTTCTTGGCCGCCGTCTTCTTCGCCGCCGTCTTCTCGGCCGGAGCAGCCCGTTTGGCGGCAGGCGTGGAGCCTGGCACAGCAGCCACCTCCTGCGTCGCCGTCTTCTTCGCCACCATGGCCGCGGCCCCTTTTCACATACTGTGATCTTGTTCGCGAATCGTGCCGGAACGATAAATCGGCGCCGACCGCACGGCAACGGGGCACGCGTCCATCGAGGTCAACCTGCATCCGTTGTGCCCAGCGGGAAGCCCCGTAATCCGCCCCACCCGCCCCACCGGATCCCGTACCGGGCGATCAGCCCGTCCGGGTCACGCCGCCTGCGCCCCGATAACCGGTCTGCCGACCCGGGCCCCGGCCCTTACACTGGGCGCAGCGAGAGGCATGGACGGGGACGAGTAGCGTCGGACGCAGCCAGGAGCGACCCGGGGACGGTGAGAGCCCGGGGGCGAGCGCGACGTGAAGGATCACCCCTGAGCCGCCGGAAGAAAGCCGTACGGATCCCCGTGGGGCGAGTAGAACCGGCTTCGCACCCCAATGAGGGGGCCGCCGGACCTGTCCGGGGGCCAAGGAGGGTGGTACCGCGGGAGCAGCAGCGCTCTCGTCCCTCCGGACGGAACTGACACCCCGCCGGAGGAAGAGTTCAGCCTCATGACCACACCGCCGCAGTACCGCCCGGTACCCGCCCAGGTCGACCTGCCTGCCCTTGAGCACGCGGTCCTCGACTTCTGGCGCGAGAGCAAGACCTTCGCCAAGACCCTGGAGCAGTCCGAGGGACGCCCCGAGTGGGTCTTCTACGAGGGCCCGCCCACCGCGAACGGCATGCCCGGCGCGCACCACATCGAGGCCCGCGTCTTCAAGGACGTCTTCCCCCGGTTCCGCACCATGCGCGGCTACCACGTGGCCCGCAAGGCCGGCTGGGACTGTCACGGCCTGCCCGTCGAGCTCGCCGTCGAGAAGGAACTGGGCTTCAACGGCAAGCAGGACATCGAGGCGTACGGCATCGCCGAGTTCAACGCCAAGTGCCGCGAGTCCGTGACCCGCCACACCGACGCGTTCGCCGAGCTCACGACCCGCATGGGCTACTGGGTCGACCTGGACGACGCCTACCGGACCATGGACCCCGAGTACGTCGAGTCCGTGTGGTGGTCGCTGAAGGAGATCTTCAACAAGGGCCTGCTCACCCAGGACCACCGCGTCGCCCCCTGGTGCCCGCGCTGCGGCACCGGCCTCTCCGACCACGAGCTGGCGCAGGGCTACGAGACGGTCGTGGACCCCTCGGTCTACGTCCGCTTCCCGCTGACCTCCGGCCCGCTCGCGGGCGAGGCGGCCCTGCTGGTCTGGACGACGACCCCGTGGACCCTGGTGTCCAACACGGCCGTCGCCGCCCACCCCGAGGTCACGTACGTCGTCGCCACCAACGGCGAGGAGAAGCTGGTCGTCGCCCAGCCGCTGCTGGAGAAGTCCCTCGGCGAGGGCTGGGAGGCCACCGGCGAGACCTTCACGGGCAAGGAGATGGAGCGCTGGACGTACCAGCGCCCCTTCGACCTGGTCGAGTTCCCGGCCGAGGCCCACTACGTCGTGAACGCCGAGTACGTCACGACCGAGGACGGCACGGGTCTGGTCCACCAGTCCCCCGCCTTCGGCGCCGACGACCTCGCGGTCTGCCGCGCGTACGGCCTGCCCGTCGTGAACCCGGTCCGCCCCGACGGCACCTTCGAGGAGGAGGTCCCGCTGGTCGGCGGCGTCTTCTTCAAGAAGGCCGACGAGAAGCTCACCGCCGACCTCGACGCGCGCGGTCTGCTCTTCAAGCACATCGCCTACGAGCACAGCTACCCGCACTGCTGGCGCTGCCACACGGCCCTGCTCTACTACGCCCAGCCGTCCTGGTACGTCCGCACCACCGCCGTCAAGGACGCGATGCTGCGGGAGAACGAGAAGACGAACTGGTTCCCGGACTCGGTCAAGCAGGGCCGCTTCGGCGACTGGCTGAACAACAACATCGACTGGGCGCTGTCCCGCAACCGCTACTGGGGCACCCCGCTGCCGATCTGGCGCTGCGAGGAGAACCACCTCACCTGCGTCGGCTCGCGCGCGGAGCTGAGCGAGCTGTCCGGGCAGGACCACTCGGCCCTGGACCCGCACCGCCCGTACATCGACGACGTCACCTTCACCTGCACGGCCGAGGGCTGCTCCCTGGAGGCCGTCCGCGTCCCCGAGGTCATCGACGCCTGGTACGACTCGGGCTCGATGCCGTTCGCGCAGTGGGGCTACCCGTACAAGAACAAGGAGATCTTCGAGAAGCGCTACCCGGCGCAGTTCATCTCGGAGGCCATCGACCAGACCCGCGGCTGGTTCTACACGCTGATGGCGGTCGGCACCCTCGTCTTCGACAAGTCCTCCTACGAGAACGTGGTCTGCCTGGGCCACATCCTCGCCGAGGACGGCCGCAAGATGTCCAAGCACCTGGGCAACATCCTCCAGCCGATCCCGCTGATGGACCAGCACGGCGCCGACGCGGTGCGCTGGTTCATGGCGGCCGGCGGCTCCCCGTGGGCGGCGCGGCGCGTCGGCCACGGCACGATCCAGGAGGTCGTCCGCAAGACCCTCCTCACGTACTGGAACACGGTCGCCTTCCAGGCGCTGTACGCCCGTACCTCCGGCTGGGCCCCCTCGGCGGCCGACCCGGCCCCGGCGGACCGCACGGTCCTGGACCGCTGGCTGCTCTCCGAGCTCCACACCCTGGTCACCGAGGTGACCGCGGCGATGGAGTCCTACGACACCCAGCGCGCCGGCAAGCTCCTCTCCGCCTTCGTCGACGACCTCTCGAACTGGTACGTGCGCCGCTCGCGCCGCCTCTTCTGGCAGGGCGACAAGGGTGCCCTGCGCACCCTGCACGAGGTCGTCGAGACGGTCACCCGCCTGATGGCCCCGCTGACCCCCTTCATCACGGAGCGGGTCTGGCAGGACATGATCGTCCCGGTCACCCCGGAGGCCCCGGAGTCGGTGCACCTGTCCACCTGGCCGGTCGCGGACGCCACCGCGATCGACCCGGTCCTGTCCCAGCAGATGCTGCTGGTCCGCCGACTGGTGGAGCTGGGCCGCGCCACGCGCGCCGAGTCGGGCGTCAAGACCCGCCAGCCCCTGTCGCGGGCGCTGGTCGGCGCGGTGGGCTTCGACGCGCTGTCCCCCGAGCTCCAGGCCCAGATCACGGAGGAGCTGAACGTCTCCTCCCTGGCCTCCCTCTCGGAGGTCGGCGGGTCCCTGGTGGACACCACGGCCAAGGCGAACTTCCGGGCGCTGGGCAAGCGCTTCGGCAAGGGCGTGCAGGACGTGGCCAAGGCGGTGGCCGCGGCCGACGCTGCGGCGCTGTCGCTGGCCCTGCGGTCCGGCTCCGCCGAGGTCGAGGTGAACGGGGAGTCCGTCTCCCTCACCCCGGAGGAGGTCATCATCACGGAGACCCCGCGCGAGGGCTGGTCGGTGGCCTCCGACTCCGGCGCGACGGTCGCCCTGGACCTGGAGATCACGCCGGAGCTGAAGCTGGCGGGCCTCGCCCGTGACGCGATCCGCCTGATCCAGGAGGCCCGCAAGAACTCCGGCCTCGACGTTGCGGACCGCATCGCCCTGCGGTGGTCCGCCACGGAGCCGGAGGTCGTCACGGCCCTGACGGACCACGCGGCCCTGATCGCGGACGAGGTCCTCGCCACGGACTTCGCCTCCGGCGAGGCGGACGCGGCGTACGGCGAGCCGTTCACGGACGAGTCCCTGTCCCTGACGTTCCGCCTCCGCAAGGCGTAAGCCCCGGGCCGACGGCCCGCACCCTTCCCTCCGGGGGGGTGCGGGCCGTTTCGCTTTCCGGCACCCGTCCCGATCTCTGGGCGCGCCTCACAACACGGCGCTCCGCGCCCGCGCCTCAATCGCTGGCGGGGCTGGAATTGCCCTGCGGGCAATCCAGCCTCCGCCAGGCGGAAATCCAGCCCCGCCGGCGTTTGAGGCGCGGGGTCTGGGGCGGAGCCCCAGGGTCTTTCAGCCGCGCCGGCGACTGAGGCGGGAACGGTGGAAGGGCGGGGAGGGGCAGGCCCCGCGCAGCGGCAGCGGCAGCGGCGGGCCGCCCGCCGGGGTACGGAAACGGGCCGGGCCCGGGTTCCGATGGGAACCCGGGCCCGGCCCGTAAGACTGCCGACGACGAGCGGCGGCGCCTAGTTGTCGTCCTCGTCGATCAGGAAGCCCCGCATGGGAGACGGCGCCTGCTGCATCGGCTGCGGCGCGGCCGGCCGCACCGGAGCCATCGGCTGCGTCATCGCCGGGGACATCTGCTGCTGGCCGCCGTAGGACGGGCCACCACCCATCGGGGAGGGACCGCCCATGGGGGCCGGAGCACCCATGGAGGGGTTGCCCATCGAGTGACCCATGGCACCGGCCGGAGCCATCGACGGCGAAGGCGACGGCGGCAGCGCCGGACCGGCCGGGTTGCGCGGCGGGGCCAGGGAGTCGTCGGCCTGGGTCTCCAGCTGGCGCAGCTGCGACTCCAGGTAGGACTTCAGACGCGTCCGGTACTCGCGCTCGAAGCCCCGCAGGTCCTCGACCTTGCGCTCCAGCGTGGCGCGGGCGGACTCCAGGGAGCCCATCGCGACGCGGTGCTTCTCCTGCGCGTCCCGCTCCAGCGCGTCGGCCTTGGCGCGGGCGTCCCGCTCCAGGCCCTCGGCGCGCGAACGGGCCTCGCCGACGATCTTGTTGGCCTCGGAGCGGGCCTCCGCGATCGCCTGGTCGGCGGTCTGCTGCGCGAGCGACAGGACACGGGCGGCGCTGTCGCCACCGGGGCCCTGCTGCGGGAGCTGCGGCGGCTGCTGCATCTGCTGCATGGGCTGGCCCATGGGCTGCATCTGCTGCCCCATCGGCTGCATCTGCTGCCCCATCGGCTGGCCGAGCGGGTTCTGGCCACCCATGGACTGCTGCTGCATGGGGGGCTGGCCCATCTGCTGCTGCGGCGCCATCGGGTGCTGGCCACCCATGGACTGCTGCTGCATGGGGCCGCCCATCGGGCCCGGACCCTGCGGTCCGTGCCCACCGGGACCGGGCGGCAGCTGCGGCTGGCCGCCGGGAAGCTGCGGCGGGCCCATCTGCGGCTGCTGCTGCTGCGGCGGGCCGGATATGGCCGCGGGCACGGGGGCGCCCGGGCCTCGCTGGTCCTGGGGCTCCGGCTTGCGCATGTTCTGCTGCTGCTGGCTCTGCGCGGCGGCACGCGTCGCGGCGGCCAGCTTGGCGCGCAGGTCCTCGTTCTCGCGCAGCAGGCGCGTCAGTTCGGACTCGACCTCGTCGAGGAAGGCATCGACCTCGTCCTCGTCATAGCCTTCTCGGAGGCGGACGGTCGTGAACTGCTTGTTCCGCACGTCCTCGGGGGTCAGCGGCATGTCTTCTTCACCTCTACGTAGTCGTCGGCAGTCGGCAAGACCGTATCGGGACTGTCCCCGCGCCCGCGGGGAAGCACATCGTTCACACGCTTCTCGCAGCGGTGCTCACGAAACTGATGAGGATGTAAACGATGATCATCAGAACGAAGAAGGACAGGTCGAGTGCCACGCCCCCGAGACGCAACGGCGGAATGAAACGCCGGAGAAGCTTGAGCGGTGGATCGGTGACAGTGTAGGTGGCCTCCAGAACGACCACCATCGCCTTGCCGGGTGTCCATGAACGTGCGAACTGGAACACGTAGTCCATGACCAGTCGGAAGATCAGCACGATGAGGAAGCACATCAGCGCGATGTAGACCACTTGCAGTGCGACGCCCATCCCGCGCTTCCCTCTCCCCGTTCTCGCTCTGTTCCCGGTCCCGTGTCTGACGGATCGGTCTAGCTTTGGTTGAAGAACCCGCCCTCCGCGATGCGGGCCTTGTCCTCCGCCGTGACATCGACGTTAGCAGGCGACAGCAGGAACACCTTCTGTGTCACGCGTTCAATACTGCCGTGCAGACCGAAGACGAGGCCGGCGGCGAAGTCGACGAGACGCTTCGCGTCCGTGTCGTCCATCTCCGTGAGATTCATGATCACCGGAGTGCCCTCACGGAAGTGTTCCCCGATGGTACGGGCCTCGTTGTAGGTCCGGGGGTGCAGCGTCGTGATGCGGTACGGCTCCCGCTCGGAGACGACCTTGGGCATGATCACGGGGGCGTTCTTCTCCAGGTTGGTGCGGTCAGGTGTGATGGATGCCACGGGGGCAATTCGCGCGGGACGTCCGTTTTCTGACGGAATTGGGAGGGGTTCCCGCGGCGCCGGAGGCTGTACGGCTCGTACCGGTTCGTCCGTTACGGGCGATTGGTGCACGGGCTGCTGTCGGCGATCCCGGTCCCGCGCGCGCTCCGGCTCCGGCTCGGGCTCGAACTCGTCATCGGGGTCGTACCCCGGGTTGTCGTACCGGTCGTCCTCCACGAGGCCGAGGTAGACCGCCATCTTGCGCATCGCGCCGGCCATTCTCCGAGTCCTCCGCTCTGTGGTGGATCGCCCTGTCGCAGGTGTCGCTGTGTCCGTCAGCAAAGTAGCTGTGTCACCAAAGTCACCAACTGCCCGCGATCCACTTGGTCTGTCCGCTCATCTGCGGAAATGACCATATTTTCTGCTGTGGTCCGACTTTCTTCGCGACGTTACCCGAGCCGGGGTCTCGCGCCGAGTACCGCAGTGCCGACGCGTACATGTGTCGCACCCGCCAGCACGGCCTGTTCCAGGTCGGCGCTCATTCCGGCCGAGACCATCGTGGCAGCCGGATGGTCCGCGCGCAGGCCGGATGACAATTCCACCAGCCGCTCGAAGGCCGCCCGTTCGCGTCCCGCGTAGGGGCCGGCCAGCGGGGCGACGGTCATCAGGCCGTCGATCCGCAGCCCCGGGGCGGCGGCCACGAGGTCCGCCAACTCCGGGAGGAGGTCCGGCGCCGCGCCTCCGCGCGCGCCGCGCTCCCCCGACTCCGCGTCGAGCGCGATCTGCACCAGACAGCCGAGTTCGCGCCCCTGCGCCTCCGCGGCCGCCGACAGCGCCGTGACGAGCTTCGGCCGGTCGACCGACTGCACGACATGCGCGTATCCCGCCACGGAACGGACTTTGTTCGTCTGCAACTGACCCACGAAGTGCCAGTTCAACGGCAGATCCGAGCAGGCCCCGGCCTTGGGCGCGGCGTCCTGGTCCCGGTTTTCCGCAACATGACGGACACCCAGCTCCGCCAGCAGTCGTACGTCGCTCGCCGGATACGTCTTGGTGACCACGATGAGGGTCACCTCGTCCCGCCCCCGGCCCGCGGCCGCGCAGGCGGACGCGATGCGTTCCTCCACCCGCGCGAGGTTCTCCGCGAGTTCCGACTTACGGTCTGTCATCAATCCGTTCCAACCACACATATCCGGCGAGCCGCCCGGTCACCCGGTCGCGGCGGTACGAGAAGTGGTCCCGCGACTCCAGTGTGCAGACCGCGCTGCGGTGTCGGTACGCCACCCCCGCCTCCGCCAGCTGCGCGTGCACCCCGGCGACCACGTCCACCGCCGGCGTCCCCCAGCTGGTCTCGGCCCACGCGGCCGGAACCGCGGCGGCGACCGCCTCCCGCATCTCGGCGGGCACTTCGTAGCACCGCCCGCAGACGGCCGGTCCGGTACGGGCGACCATGCGCACGGGGTCCGCGCCCAGGGCCGTCATCGCCTCGACCGCGGCCGGCACCACTCCGGCCACCAGGCCGGGCCGCCCGGCGTGGGCGGCGCCGACGACCCCGGCGACGGGGTCGGCCAGCAGCACCGGGGTGCAGTCGGCGGTGAGCACGGCCAGGGCGAGCCCCCGACGCGCGGTCACCACCGCGTCCACCGCCGGAACCGCGTCGCCGGCGGCCCACGGGCCGTCCACCACCGCGACGTCCCGTCCGTGCACCTGGTTCATCCAGACGACGAGGTCCGGGTCGACGCCCAGCTCCCGCGCCACGGCGGCCCGGTTCGCGCGAACGGCGGCCGGGTCGTCTCCGACCGCGCCGCCGAGATTGAGCTCCTCGTACGGAACGGCGCTCACTCCGCCCCACCGGTCGGTGAAGGCGAAGTGGGCGCCGCTCTCGTGATGCTGCCCCAGTGTCACTTCAAGAAGTCCGGAACATCCAGCTCTTCGGCCGGGCTGTCCTGGTACGGCCGGGCCGTCGGCACCTGCGGCGCGGGCATCGGCTCGACGGGGATCTCCACCGGAGCCGGGGGCTCCTCGCGCGGGGTGACCGTGCCGAGTCCGCCGAAGGCCGGGCGGACCGGCTCCGGGGCGCGCACCGGCGCGGGGGCCGGCTCCTCGCGCTTGGTGGACGCGGCGCCGATGACGTTGTCCCGGCGGGCCGGGGGCTGTCCGCCGTCGAACCCGGCCGCGATGACGGTGACCCGTACCTCGTCGCCGAGCGCGTCGTCGATGACGGCACCGAAGATGATGTTCGCCTCGGGGTGCGCGGCCTCGCTCACCAGCTGCGCGGCCTCGTTGATCTCGAAGAGACCGAGGTCCGAGCCGCCGGAGATGGAGAGCAGGACGCCCCGCGCCCCGTCGATGGAGGCCTCCAGCAGCGGCGAGGAGATCGCCATCTCGGCGGCGGCCACCGCGCGGTCGTCGCCGCGGGCCGAGCCGATGCCCATCAGCGCGGAGCCCGCCTCGGACATCACGGACTTGACGTCCGCGAAGTCGAGGTTGATCAGACCCGGGGTGGTGATGAGGTCGGTGATGCCCTGGACACCGGAGAGCAGGACCTGGTCGGCCGACTTGAAGGCGTCCAGGACGCTGACCTGGCGGTCCGAGATGGACAGCAGGCGGTCGTTGGGGATGACGATGAGGGTGTCGACCTCTTCGCGGAGCTCGGCGATGCCGTCCTCCGCCTGGTTCGCGCGGCGCCGGCCCTCGAAGGTGAACGGCCGGGTGACCACACCGATCGTCAGGGCGCCCAGCGAGCGCGCGATGTTGGCCACGACGGGTGCGCCGCCGGTGCCGGTGCCGCCGCCCTCACCGGCGGTGACGAAGACCATGTCGGCCCCCTTGAGGACCTCCTCGATCTCCTCACGGTGGTCCTCTGCCGCCTTGCGGCCGACGGCCGGGTTGGCTCCGGCGCCGAGGCCTCGGGTGAGTTCACGGCCGACGTCGAGCTTGACGTCGGCGTCGCTCATCAACAGCGCCTGGGCGTCGGTGTTGATGGCGATGAACTCGACACCCTTGAGACCGACCTCGATCATTCGGTTGATGGCATTGACACCACCGCCGCCGACACCGATGACCTTGATGACTGCGAGGTAGTTCTGCGGTGCTGCCACGTCGAAGGCCTCTCGCCTCGATTACGTGTCGCCGCTTCGCGGGTCTGCGGTGCGACGACTGATGCCGAAATTGGGACGGTTCGTACGCGCCGACCCGAACCCTAACCCTGAAGTTTAGGGTTAGGAGTGTGTCTGTTCCCTGGACTCTTCCGAACAGGACACTAAGTCGACAAGTAGCGCGGGTTCAACGAACACGCCGAACCTCCCGTTTTTCTTTTCACCCTATGTGATCACCCGTATCGGTGGCCAACCAGGGTGCTTCGCTGTTCGACCGGACGTCAACTCCCGGACACCGCAGGCGCGGTGGGTACGCTCACGTCGAAGTGGTCGGCCTTGGGCGCGGCTTTCAGCAGAGCGGTCAGCGCACGGCCCTTCGCCTCACCCAGTTCGCCGCTCCCCCACACGACCGTGCGCCCCTTGGTCAGCTGGAGCAGCACCGAATCGTACGACCGCACCTTGACCTGCAAAGTCTCTTTCGCGATCGCGGCGGGGAGGCTTCCGGCGATCCCCACCGCCTCGCGCAGGAGCCGCTGCTCGTCGAAGCGGCGGGCGCTCGGCGAGTGCTCCGCGGTCAATTCCAGGACCGGAACACCCGCGGGGGCGCGTCCGACCGTGTCGAATCGCACACCGGACGCGTCCACTTCGACGAACTCCGCTTCCTTCTTGATGAGCAGGACGGGTTTGCGTTCCGTCACTTTCAGCCCGATTCCGTGCGGCCAGGCCCGCACCACGTCGACCGAATCGATGCGGGGCAGCCGCCGGCGCAGACGGCTCGCGATCTCGTCCGTGTCCACGCTGACGAGGGGCGCGCCGACGGGCACGGCCGCGGCCGTGAGGACCTGCTCGGGGGTGAGCACCTCGGTGCCGGAGGCCGTGACCTTCTCGACGCGGAGCCAGGAGGAGCCGTAGAGCGCCCAGGTGCCGCCCGCGGCGAGGACCACGGCGGCGGCGAGGGAGGCCAGGACGGGGACGCGGCGCGCTCGCGCGCCGCCGGGTCCCCGGGGACCCGGCCTCTTCGACGACTTGGGCGGCTTGGGCGGCTTGGACGGACCCGGGCGCTTTTTCCCGCCCCGGCCCGACCGGTCGGACGTACCGCGCTGTGCCGTCGTCGCTCCGGCCACTCCTGTGCCTCCTGGGTCTGGCTTCCCGCCTCAGCGGGCCCTGTTGGCCGCGACCGCCTCGTAGACCAGGCCGACGAGCAGTTCGTCGGCGTCCCGGCGGCCGAACTCGGCGGCGGCGCGGGACATCTCGTACAGGCGGTGCGGATCGGACAGCACCGGGAGGACCTGGCCGAGCACCCAGTCGGGCGTCAGTTCCGCGTCGTCCACGAGCAGGCCGCCGCCGGCCTTGACCACCGGCTGGGCGTTGAGCCGCTGTTCGCCGTTGCCGATGGGCAGCGGTACGTAGGCGGCCGGCAGTCCGACGGCGGAGAGTTCGGCGACGGTCATCGCGCCCGCGCGGCACAGCATCATGTCGGCGGCGGCGTACGCGAGGTCCATCCGGTCCACGTACGGTACCGGGACGTACGGCGGCATCCCGGGCATGTTGTCGACACGCGGCAGTTCGTTCTTCGGGCCGACCGCGTGCAGGATCTGGATCCCGGAGCGCTGGAGGGTCGGAGCGACCTGCTGGATCACCTCGTTGAGGCGGCGGGCGCCCTGCGAGCCGCCGGAGACCAGCAGCGTCGGCAGGTTGGGGTCCAGTCCGAAGGCGGCGCGCGCCTCGGGGCGGACGGCGGCCCGGTCGAGGGTGGAGATGGACCGGCGCAGCGGGATGCCCACGTAGCGGGCGCCGCGCAGCTTGCTGTCCGGGGTGGACACCGCGACGGCGTGCGCGTAGCGGGAGCCGATCTTGTTGGCCAGTCCGGGCCGGGCGTTGGCCTCGTGGACGATGATCGGCACCCCGAGCCGCTTGGCGGCCAGGTAGCCCGGCAGGGCCACGTAGCCGCCGAAGCCGACGACGCAGTCCGCCTTGGTCCGGGACAGGATCTCCTCGGCGGCCTTGATGGTGCCGCGCAGCCGCCCGGGGACGGTGATCAGCTCGGGCGTGGGCTTGCGGGGCAGCGGTACGGCGGGGATCAGTCCCAGCTCGTAGCCCCGCTCCGGGACCAGCCGCGTTTCAAGACCGCGTTCGGTACCGAGGGCGGTGATGCCCACGGTCGGGTCCTGCCTGCGCAGGGCGTCCGCGAGGGCGAGCGCCGGCTCGATGTGGCCGGCGGTCCCCCCACCGGCGAGTACGACATGCACCGAAATTCACCGCTCTCCGGACGGACGCCTCTTGACGCGCCGTCTCATCGACTTCCATATCGGCCCGCTCCGCTGCCGGCCGAACCTCGGCCGGCGCATCGCGAGCGCCGCTCGCGCCGCCGGCTCCTCCCGCGCGAAGGCGATGAGCAGTCCGACCGCGAACATGGTCGGCAGCAGGGCCGACCCTCCGTAGGAGAACAGCGGGAGGGGCACACCGGCGATCGGCAGCAGGCCGAGCACCGCACCGATGTTGATCACGGCCTGGGCCGTGATCCACGTGGTGACGCCTCCCGCGGCATACCGTACGAAGGAGTCCTCCGTGCGTCCGGCCACGCGGATACCCGCATAGCCTAGGGCCGCGAACAGGGCGAGCACCGACAGCGTCCCCGCCAGCCCCAGTTCCTCACCGGTGATGGCAAAGATGAAGTCGGTGTGGGCTTCGGGCAGTTGCCCCCATTTTTCCACACTCGCCCCCAGGCCGGAACCGAACCATCCACCGGATGCCAGGGCATAGATCCCGTGTACGGCCTGCCAGCAAAGGTCGTTCTTGCCCGGATCCGTCGCCCCCAGGCAGGCGAGCCGGTCCATGCGGTGCGGGCTGGTCTTGATGAGCAGTGCGACGATCACACCCGCGAAGAGCAGGACCGCCGCGAACATCCGGGTCGGCGCCCCGGCGAGCCAGAGCAGCCCGAACAGGACGGCGCCCAGGATCATCGCGGTGCCCATGTCCCCGCCCAGCATGATCAGCCCGAGCAGCAGGAAGGCCACCGGGACCAGCGGCACCAACAGGTGCTTCCACTGGCTCAGCAGCCCCTTGTCCCCCTTGCGGGCCAGCAGGTCGGCGCCCCACAGGATCAGGGCGAGTTTGCCGAACTCACTGGGCTGGAGCATGAACGGACCGCCAAGGGAGATCCAATTCTGGTTGCCGTTGATCGAGACCCCTATCCCGGGGACCTGGACCAGGACCATCAGGAACAGGGTGCCGGCGAGCACCGGATAGGACAGGGCCCGGTGCAGCTTGACCGGCATCCGGGAGGCGGCGAAGAGCAGGACGGAACCGATCAGGGCGGCCAGGAACTGCTTCTTGAAGAAGTACGCGTCCCCCAGGCCCAGCTGGAGGGCCTTGATCATGGAGGCCGAGTAGACCATCACCAGGCCGAGCCCGGTGAGGAGCAGCGAGCTGCCGAAGATCAGGTAATAGGCCGTGAGTGGCCGGTCCCAGGCCTTGCTCAACTGCCGCTGTGCGCGCCGCAGCCGCTGCAGCGGCCCCCGGGCGGGCCGCCGTGCGGTGACCGCGGGGCGTTTGCGGCCCTGCGCCTTCACGGCGGCGGGCCGCCGCCCCGGCAGCATCTGCTTGGCCGGCATCTGTGATCTTCCCCTCCACTCGTACGAGGCGAGCAGCCGGGTCGGGCAGGATCCCTGCCCCGGATCGACCTAGGCGCTCTCGGCGGCCAGTTCGCGCACGGCGTCGGCGAACGCGTCCCCGCGCTTGTTGTAGTTCGCGAACATGTCCATCGAGGCACACGCGGGAGCGAGCAGGACCGTGTCGCCGGGCTTCGCGAGCCGGGCCGCCTCCCGGACCGCTGCGAGCATCGCCCCAGTGTCGGTCCGTTCGAGGTCGACGACCGGGACCTCGGGGGCGTGTCGCGCCAGTGCCTCGGCGATCAGCGCCCGGTCGGCGCCGATCAGCACCACCGCGCGCAGCCGGTCGGCGGACTTCTGGACGAGTTCGTCGAAGGTGGCGCCCTTGGCCAGGCCGCCGGCGATCCAGACGACCGGTTCGAAGGCCGCGAGGGAGGCCTCCGCGGCGTGCGTGTTGGTGGCCTTGGAGTCGTCGATGTACGTGACCGAGCCGACCTCGTCCACGTACGAGACGCGGTGGGCGTCGGGGCGGAAGTCGCGCAGGCCGTCGCGGACCGCTCGCGGTTCCACGCCGAAGGCGCGGGCGAGGGCCGCCGCCGCGAGGGCGTTGGCGATGTTGTGCGGGGCCGGCGGGTTGACGTCCTTGACCTCGGCGAGCTCCTGGGCGTTCTTCTGCCGGTTCTCGACGAAGGCGCGGTCCACGAGGATCCCGTCGACCACGCCGAGCATGGAGGGGCCGGGGGCGCCGAGGGTGAAGCCGATGGCCCGGCAGCCCTCCTCGACGTCCGCCTCGACGACCAGGGCCTCGGTGGCGGGGTCGGCGACGTTGTAGACGCAGGCGACCGTGTTGCCCTCGTAGATGCGGCCCTTGTCGGCGGCGTAGGCGTCCATGGAGCCGTGCCAGTCCAGGTGGTCCGGGGCCAGGTTCAGGACGGCGGCCGAGTGGGCGCGCACCGAGGGCGCCCAGTGCAGCTGGTAGCTGGAGAGCTCGACGGCGAGGACGTCGTAGGTCTCCTCGCCGGTCACCACGTCGATGATCGGGGTGCCGATGTTGCCGACGGCCGCGGTCTTCAGACCGGCCGCGCGCAGGATCGACGCGAGCATCTGGGTGGTGGTGGTCTTGCCGTTGGTGCCGGTGATGGCGAGCCAGGGCGCGGCGTTCTCGCCGCGCAGCAGCCAGGCGATCTCGACGTCGCCGACGACGTCCACCCCGGCTTCGGCCGCGGCCGCGAACAGGGGGCTGTCGGGCTTCCAGCCCGGCGAGGTGACCACGAGGCCCGTGCCCTCGGGGAGGGTCTCCGCGTCGCCCAGGCGTACGGAGATCCCCGCCGCCTCCAGCTCCGCGGCACGGGAGCGGTGGCCCTCGCTGTCTCCGCCGTCGACGACCGTCACGACGGCGCCGAGGCCGGCCAGGGCGCGGGCGGCACTGATGCCGCTCACGCCGAGGCCGGCGACGGTGATGTTCCTGTCCTGCCAGGAGGTCACTTGTCTGCTGCCCATCCCGCGTAGAAGAGACCGAGACCGACGATCACGCACATGCCCTGGATGATCCAGAAGCGGACCACGACGAGGACTTCGGACCAGCCCTTGAGTTCGAAGTGGTGCTGGAGCGGCGCCATGCGGAAGACGCGCTTTCCGGTCAGCTTGAAGGAGCCGACCTGGATGACGACCGACATCGTGATGAGCACGAAGAGGCCGCCGAGCAGTGCCATCAGGAACTCCGTGCGGGAGCAGATGGCGAGGCCCGCGAGCGCGCCGCCGAGGGCGAGCGAGCCGGTGTCACCCATGAAGATCTTGGCGGGCGAGGTGTTCCACCACAGGAAGCCGAAGCAGGCTCCCATCAGGGCGGAGGCGACGACCGCGAGGTCCAGCGGGTCGCGCACCTCGAAACAGGCGTTCGGGTTGGTCAGGGTCTGCGCGTTGACGCAGGACTCCTGGAACTGCCAGACGCCGATGAACGTGTAGGCGCCGAAGACCATCACGGCGGCGCCGGTGGCGAGGCCGTCCAGACCGTCGGTCAGGTTCACGCCGTTGGACATGGCCAGGATCATGAACAGGGCCCAGACCACGAACAGCACGGGGCCGATCGACCAGCCGAAGTCCGTGACGAACGAAAGCTTCGTGGAGGCCGGGGTGAGTCCGCGCGAGTCCGAGAACTGCAGCGCGAGGACCGCGAAGGCGATGCCGACGATCAGCTGGCCGGCCATCTTGGCCTTGGCCCGCAGACCGAGCGAGCGGCGCTTGACGATCTTGATGTAGTCGTCGAGGTAGCCGACCAGGCCCATGCCCGCCATCAGGAAGAGCACGAGCAGGCCCGACATGCTCGGGGATTCGCCCGTGATCGCCTTCGTCGCGGCGTACGCGATGAGCGTCGCCAGGATGAAGGAGATACCGCCCATGGTGGGCGTGCCCTTCTTGCCGGCGTGGCCGCGGGGGCCGTCGTCGCGGATGAACTGGCCGTAGCCCTTGCGGGCCAGCAGCTTGATCAGGAGGGGGGTGCCGATGACGGTGAGGAACATACCGATGACACCCGCGAACAGGATCTGCCTCATCGGCCGGCGACCTCGCCCTCGCTGTCGAGCAGCGCCTGCGCGACCCGCTCCAGGCCGATCGACCTGGAAGCCTTCACCAGCACGACGTCCCCCGGGCGCAGTTCACTGCGCAACAGGTCCACCGCCGCCTGCGCGTCGGACACGAGCACCGACTCCTCACCCCACGAACCCTCGTTATATGCGCCCAGTTGCAGCCAGGACGCTTCCCTGCCCCCGACTGCCACGAGCTTGCTCACGTTGAGCCGGACGGCGAGCCGTCCCACCGCGTCGTGCTCGGCCAGCGCAGCGTCGCCGAGCTCGGCCATGGGGCCGAGCACCGCCCACGTACGTCCCCCCCTCGCCCTGGCGGAGTCGCCCATCGCGGCAAGTGCGCGCAGGGCGGCCCGCATGGACTCGGGATTCGCGTTGTAGGCGTCGTTGACGATCGTCACGCCGTCCGCGCGCTCGGTGACCTCCATCCGCCACCGTGACAGCGTGCCCGCCGCGGAGAGCGCTGTGGCGATCTCTTCGACGGACATGCCCAGGACATGGGCGACGGCGGCCGCGGCGAGCGCGTTCGACACGTGGTGCTCACCGTACAGCCGCAAGGTCACATCGCTGCACCCGGTCGGGGTGTGGAGTGTGAAGGAGGGCTGTCCGGCGGGTGTCATCCGCACCTCGGTGGCCCGTACGTCGGCGTCCTCGGCCTCCCCGAACAGGACGGTACGGGCCTTGGTGCGGGCGGACATGGCCCGCACCAGCAGGTCGTCGGCGTTCAGGACGGCGACCCCGCCGTCGGCTTCGGCCGGCAGGGCCTCGACCAGCTCTCCCTTGGCCTGGGCGATGGCCTCGCGGCCGCCGAACTCGCCGATGTGGGCGGTCCCGACGTTCAGGACGAGGCCGATGCGCGGCGGGGTCAGGCCGGTCAGGTAGGCGATGTGGCCGATGCCGCGGGCGCCCATCTCCAGGACCAGGTGCCGGGTTTCGGCGGTGGCCTTCAGGGCCGTGAGCGGCAGGCCGATCTCGTTGTTGAGGGAACCGGGCGTCCACACCGTGGGCGCGTGGTGCTGGAGCACCTGGGCGATGAGGTCCTTGGTGGACGTCTTGCCGGCCGAGCCGGTCAGCGCCACCACGTCGGTGCCGAGGCGTTCGACGACGGTGCGGGCGAGGACCCCGAGGGCCTTCTCCACGTCGGGGACCACGATCGCCGGTACGCCCACGGGGCGGGTGGCGAGGACGGCCGCGGCGCCCGCCGCGACCGCGCGCTCGGCGTAGTCGTGGCCGTCGACGTGCTCGCCCTCGAAGGCGGCGAAGAGGCTCCCGGGCTCCACCTGGCGGGAGTCGATGACGACGGGGCCGCCGATCCGCACCGAGGGATCCGGTATGTCGTGGGGCCGCCCGCCGGTGATGTCGGCGATCTCGGCGAGGGAAAGGTCGATCACTGGTTCACCTCGGCCTGTCGGGCGCTGCGCTGCTGGGTCTCGATGGCCGCGCGGAGCACGGCGCGGTCGTCGAAGGGGCGTACGACGCCCGCGGTGTCCTGGCCCTGCTCGTGGCCCTTGCCGGCGACGAGGACGGTGTCCCCGGCCCCGGCGCGCGCGACGGCGGCGGCGATGGCCGCGGCCCGGTCGGCGTCGACGAGGACGGTGGCGCGCTCGGCGGGCGGCACCGACACGGCGCCCTCGAACATCGCGGCGAGGATCGCGAGCGGGTCCTCGGAGCGCGGGTTGTCGGAGGTCAGGACGGCGACGTCGGCGTACCGGGCCGCCGCGGCGCCCATCGGGGCGCGCTTGGTGGTGTCGCGGTCACCGCCGCAGCCGAGGACGATGTGCAGCTTGCCGGTGGTGACCTCGCGCAGGGCGCGCAGCACCGACTCGACGGCGTCCGTCTTGTGGGCGTAGTCGACGACGGCCAGGTACGGCTGTCCCGCGTCGACCCGCTCCAGGCGGCCCGGGACGCCGGGGACCGCGGCGACGCCGTCGGCGGCGGTCTGGGGGTCCAGCCCGGCGGCGGCGAGCGTGACGATCGCCGCGACGGTGTTCGCGACGTTGAACGGGCCGGCCAGCGGGGCGGTGGCCCGTACGCGCTGTCCCTCGGGCCCGACCAGGGTCAGGGTGGAGTCCATGGGGCCGCTGACCACGTCCTCGGCGCGCCAGTCGGCGGCCGGGTCGCCGGCGGCGGAGAAGGTCACGACCGGGATCGGCGCCTCCTTCGCGAGGCGGCGGCCGTACTCGTCGTCGACGTTGACCACGCCGAGGCGGGCGCGGCGCTCGGTGAAGAGCTGCGCCTTGGCCTGGAAGTAGTCCTCCATGTCGGAGTGGAACTCCATGTGTTCCGGGCTCAGGTTGTTGAAGACGGCGACGTCGAAGACGCATCCGTCGACCCGGCCCAGCACCAGGGCGTGGCTGGAGACCTCCATGGCCACGGCCTCGACGCCGCGTTCGCGCATGACGGCGAACAGGGCCTGGAGGTCGGTGGCCTCGGGGGTGGTGCGCTCGGACTTGATGCGCTCGTCGCCGATGCGCATCTCGACGGTGCCGACCAGTCCCGTGGTCTTGCCCGCCGCGCGCAGGCCGCCCTCGACGAGGTACGCGGTGGTGGTCTTGCCGGAGGTGCCGGTGATGCCGAGCTGGAGCAGGGCTTCGCCCGGGCGGCCGTAGATCTCGGCGGCGAGCTCGCCCATCCGGCCGCGCGGGTCGGCGACGGTGAGCACCGGCAGGCCGGTCGCGGCGGCGCGGTCGGCGCCCGCCGGATCGGTCAGCACGGCGGCCGCGCCGAGGGCGGCGGCCTGCGTGGCGAAGTCCGCGCCGTGGAGCCGGGCGCCGGGCAGGGCGGCGTACAGATCGCCGGGGCGCACGGCACGGGAGTCGTGCGTGATGCCGGTGATCGGTGTGGCGCCTGAATCGGGCAGACCCAGCAGGGTGGCCAGCTCGCCCAGAGGGGTCGGGCGGGCGGACACGGGCCGGGGCGCTCCCGGCGGCGCTGCCGGGGCGTCTTCCTGGGCGGTTCTGGGCTGATCAGCGTGGGGCACGGCGGTGAGCGTACCGGGCGCGGCGGGCCGCTCGCGAAGCGAGGGCCCGCCCTGGGCGCCGTCGGCCGATTGGTTCCCGGGTTTCGGGGTGATGGTTGTCACTGATGGTGCCTCACGCGTTTCTGGCCGGGCGGCCGGTTCGCCGCCCGGACTGCGGGCCGGTCTACGGGCTGGGCTGCGGGCTGGTCTGCGGGCCGGTCGGGGTGTTGTTCGGGGTGGCGGGCGGCGGGCCGCCGTCGAAGGTCACCGGGAGTCCTGCGGGGGCTGTTCCGGTGGGTGCGACCTGGAGGGTCTTGAGCGCGAACTCCATCACCGTCTTGTAGATGGGGCCGCAGATCTGGCCGCCGAAGTAACTGCCCTTGGTGGGGTTCTGGATGGCGCAGTAGACGGTGATCCGCGGGTTGTCGGCCGGGGCGAAGCCGGCGAAGGAGGCGGTGTAGCCCTTGTAGCGGCCGGTGGCCGGATCCACCCGGTTGGAGGTGCCGGTCTTGCCGCCGACCCGGTAGCCGGGGATGCGGGCCTTGGTTCCGGTGCCCTCCTGGTCGTCGACCACGGATTCGAGCATCTCCGCGAGGGTCTTGGCGGTCCCCTGGCTGACCACGCGCGTCTGTTCGGGTGCCGGGGCCGGGGTGAACCGGCCGTCGGGGCCCTTGGTGCCGCGCACCAGGGTCGGGGTGATCCGGACCCCGCCGTTGGCGATGGTGGAGTAGACGGAGGCCGCCTGCATGGCGTTGAGCGACAGGCCCTGGCCGAAGGGGATCGTGTACTGCTGCGAGGTGGACCAGGCCTCCGGCTTGGCGAGGATGCCGCGGGATTCGCCGGGGTAGTTGAGGCCGCTGGGGCGCCCGATGCCGAACTTGTCCAGGTAGGAGTAGAGGACCCTGTTGGCCTCGGGCTGGGTGGCGCCGAGCTGGCCGGTGGCCAGGATGGTGCCGATGTTCGAGGACTTGGCGAGGACCCCGTTGAGGGTCAGGTACCAGGTCGGGTGGTCGACGTCGTCCTTGAAGAGCCGGTCGCCCCGGTGCAGCCGGTTGGGGACCTCGACGTGGGTGTCGGGGGTGGCCTTCTTCTCCTCCAGGACGGCGGCCATCGAGATCACCTTGGCCGTCGATCCGGGCTCGTACACGTCCTGGAGGGCGGCGTTGCCCATGGCGGCGGAACGGGCCCGGGTCAGGTCGTTGGGGTCGAAGCCGGGGGCGTTGGCCATGGCCAGGACCTCGCCGGTGCGGGTGTCCTGGACGACCACGTAGCCGCGGTCGGCGCCGGACTTCTCGACCTGCTCGGCGATCGCGGACTGCGCGGCCCACTGGATGTCGCGGTCGATGGTCAGCTCGATGTCGTCGCCGGGTACGGCGGGCTTCTCGCTGGATCCCGCGGTGGGGACGCGGCGGCCGCCGGACTGCGCGTACGTGAGCCGGCCGTCCTTGCCGGACAGCTTCTTGTCGAGGGAGGACTCCAGGCCGCCGCCGCCCTTGCCCTCGGCGTTGACGTAACCCAGTATCCCGGCGGCGAGGTCGCCGTTCGGGTACACGCGCTTGCTGCTGACCTCGTTGAAGACGCCCGCGATGACGTTGGCGCCGGGGCCGTTGCCGCGCTTGTCGGCGGCGGCCTTGTCGGCGAAGAGCTTCTTGAGGTCCTTGATCTGGTTCCAGACCTGGGGGGTCTGGCGGCGGGCCAGGATCACGTAGCGGGTGTTCTTGGTCTTCAGGCGTGCGGTGAGCTCCTTGGCGTCCTTGCCGAGGATCGGCGCGAGGAGCGCGGCGGCCTGCTCGGGGGCGTCGGGGGCCTTGCTCTCCTGCGGCGTGAACATCTTGGGGTCGGCGGTGATGTCGTACGCGTCGACGCTGGTGGCCAGGGCCACGCCCTTGCGGTCGGTGATCTCCCCGCGCTCCGCGGCCAGGGTGTAGCTGGCGAAGCGGTTCTCGGTGGCCTTGGCGGAGTAGGCGGACGCGTCGACGGCCTGCACCTGGAGGAGCCGCACGACGAAGGCCAGCATGACCAGGGTCAGCCCCACGCCGACCAGGCGCAGCCGCGGCTTGGGGCTGCCGAGGCGGATGGTGTGCGGGGTGCGCTGCGCGGTGGGGCGGCGGGTCGCGGGGCGGGAGGCCGGGCGGGCCGTGGCCCGCGCCCGCTCGCCGGGCCGTGGCCGCGGCGGCCCGGTCACCCTGCGGCGCGGAGGCTCCTTGGGGCTCACCGGAGCCCCCTCGGCCATCCCGGCGGACGGTGGAAGGGCGGGGCGGGGAATTGCCCCGCAGGGGTCCGCGTCACGACGTCACCTTCCAGGGGTCTGGCTCGGCTGTGGCTGGGGGGCTTGCGGGGACGCGGGCTGACCCGTGGCGGGCGCGGGCGCCCCCGGCGACGCGCCGGACGCGGCCGGCGCCGGGCTCGGGGAGGCCGCCGGGGGCGAGGGCGCGGGCGGTGCCTCCGCGGGGGTGGGGGCACCGGCGACCTTGCCGTCGGAGCCGATGAAGACGGGGCTGCCGCCCGGCACCAGCCCCAGCTCGTGCGCCCGGCGCTGGAGCGCGTCCGGGGCGGAGTAGCCGTCGACGTCCCGCTGGAGCGCCTGCTGCTCGTCCGTCAGGGCGGTGGTCTCCTTCTTCAGCCTCGTCAGCTGGAAGGAGCCCTGGTTGAGCGCGGAGTTCAGCAGCAGCAGGCTGATCAGCCCGCCGCCGAGGAGCGCCACCACCAGCAGGACGAACGGCATCCGGGCCGCCTGCCCCGCCGTGGCGGCGGCGGGCCGCACCCGGACGAGGCGGGCCGCCCTGCCGGCCTTGCCGCCCGGGGAGCGGCCCGCCGGGGTCACAGCCGCGCCTCGCGGATGCGCTCGACGCCGCGGAACCGCGCTGGGGCGGCCCGCCGGTTCTCGGCGATCTCCTCCTCGGTGGGCAGTTCCGCCCCGCGCGTCAGGAGCTTCAGCTTCGGCTGGTACTTCTCCGGTACGACCGGCAGTCCGGGCGGGGCCGTGGAGGTGGCGCCCGCCGCGAAGACCTGCTTGACCAGCCGGTCCTCCAGCGAGTGGTACGAGAGCACCGCGATCCGCCCGCCGACCGCGATCCGGTCGACCGCCGCCGGAATGGCGCGCTCCAGCCCGGAGAGCTCTCCGTTGACCTCGATGCGCAGGGCCTGGAAGGTCCGCTTGGCGGGGTTGCCGCCCGTGCGCTTGGCGGCCTGCGGCAGCGCGTCCCGGATCAGCTCCACCAGCCGCGCGCTGTTGCTGAAGGGCTCCTTCTCCCGCTCCCGCACGATCGCCGACACGATCCGCTTCGCCTGCTTCTCCTCGCCGTACTGGCGCAGGATGCGCACCAGCTCGCCGGGGGCGTAGGTGTTGAGGACCTCGGCCGCGCTGATGCCGGTCGTCTGGTCCATGCGCATGTCGAGCGGAGCGTCCTGCGCGTACGCGAACCCGCGGTCGGCCTCGTCGAGCTGCATGGAGGAGACGCCCAGGTCGAAGAGGATGCCCTGGACGGCCGGGATCCCCAGGTCGTCGAGCACCTCGGCGAGGTCGGCGTAGATCGCGTGGACGAGGGTGGCCCGGTCGCCGAAGGGCGCGAGGCGCTCGCCGGAGAGCCGCAGGGCCTCCTTGTCGCGGTCGAGGCCGATCAGGTGGGCCTCGGGGAACCGGGTCAGCAGGGCCTCGCTGTGGCCGCCGAGGCCGAGGGTGCAGTCGACGACTACGGCCCCCGGCCTCTCCAGCGCCGGGGCCAACAGGTCCAGGCACCGCTGGAGCATCACCGGGACATGTCGGGACTCGCTAGTCAAAGCGCCCTCTCAGATAACGGCGCGGCAGGCGTACGCCGCGCCGCGCACGCGGAGTTTTACCAGGGGGCCGGGCGGCCGGGTGAGGGCCGGGCTCCGGCCGGTTCGCGTCACTTTAGTGCAACGGTCGCCGCGGTCAACGAACCGCCCCGCGCCCGGTGCGCCCCGCCCACAGGGAACACGCAAAAGCCCCGAATCACCCGAATGGCGGCCCCCGCCTCACCCCTGTGGGTTAGCTCACAACAAGGCTCGTTGACCTTCTTTGTCCACCCTCACTCAATGCCACACGGCCCTGTGACCACTAACGTCGTAACCATGACGACTTCCGCATCCCTGCCCACCAGCCCCGCCGCCGCGGCATCCGGCGGCGACTCCGTCACCGACCGGCTCGTCTCGGCGAACCGCCGGTACGCCGCGGAGTTCACCGACCCCGGCATGGACGCCCGTCCGGTCCTGCACGTGGCGGTCGTGGCCTGCATGGACGCCCGCCTCGACCTCCACAAGGCCCTCGGCCTGGAGCTGGGCGACTGCCACACCATCCGCAACGCCGGCGGCGTCGTCACCGACGACACCATCCGCTCGCTCACCATCAGCCAGCGCGCCCTGGGCACCCGGACGGTGATACTCATCCACCACACCGGCTGCGGCCTCGAAAGCCTGACCGAGGACTTCCGGCACGAGCTGGAGGACGAGGTCGGCCAGCGCCCCGCGTGGGCCGTCGAGGCCTTCCGCGACGTGGACCAGGACGTCCGCCAGTCCATGCAGCGCGTGCGCACCAACCCCTTCCTGCCCCACAAGGACGATGTGCGAGGCTTCGTCTTCGACGTGCACACGGGGCTCCTGCGGGAGATCGATCCGGCCTCGTGAGTGACACCGGGCCGTGACGGCGTCAAGAATGCGGGGGGACGCCCCCCGGAATCCCTCCGGAACGGCGTCCGTGTTTCGGGGTGGGCCGGTTCATGCGCCAAGGGCGTCGGCCCTGGGAAAGGGCCGAGGAGAACCAGGTGACCACGTACGACGACCGAGCGAGCCTCGCTGACCTGACCAGCACGGCCGAGCGGATCCGCGAGTCGGTCGAGGGCGTGATCGAGGGGAAGCCCGAGGTCGTCCGGCTCGCCCTGACCGTGCTCCTCGCCGAGGGCCACCTGCTGATCGAGGACGTTCCCGGCGTCGGCAAGACCATGCTGGCCAAGACGCTCGCCAAGTCCATCGACTGCTCGGTCCAGCGCATCCAGTTCACCCCGGACCTGCTGCCCTCCGACATCACCGGCGTCAGCATCTACGACCAGCAGCGCCGCGAGTTCGAGTTCAAGCCGGGCGCGATCTTCGCGCAGATCGTCATCGGCGACGAGATCAACCGCGCCTCCCCCAAGACCCAGTCGGCGCTGCTGGAGTCGATGGAGGAGCGCCAGGTCACCATCGACGGCACCACCTACGCCCTGCCCAGCCCCTTCATGGTGGTCGCCACCCAGAACCCGGTCGAGATGGAGGGCACCTACCCCCTCCCCGAGGCCCAGCGCGACCGGTTCATGGCCCGCGTCTCCGTCGGCTACCCCAGCCCCGAGGCCGAGCTCCAGATGCTCGACGTCCACGGCGGGGTCTCCCCCCTCGACGACCTCACCTCGGTCGCGCACGCCCACGACGTCGTCAAGCTCATCGAGGCCGTCCGCGAGGTGTACGTCGCCCCGCCCGTCCGCCGCTACGTCGTCGACCTGGTCTCGGCCACCCGCAGCCACCCGGACCTGCGCCTGGGCGCCTCGCCCCGCGCCACCCTGCACCTGCTGCGCGCCGTGAAGGCCGCCGCCGCCCTGGCCGGCCGGGACTACGTACTGCCCGACGACGTCCAGCAGCTGGCCGCGCCCGTCCTCGCGCACCGGCTGCTGCCCACCGCGCAGGCACAGCTCAACCGGCGCACCTCCGAGCAGGTCGTCCAGGACATCCTCCAGCGCACCCCCGTCCCCGCCGCGCACGCCCGCGGCGAGATGCCGCCCGGCGCGGGCATCCGGGGCTTCTGATGGGCGCCGGTGCCCCGCGCGGCGCCGGCGGGCAGGTGAGGGACCCCGGCGGGCTGCGCGCCTCGCTGGCCGGTCTGACCACCCGGGGCCGCTCGTTCCTGGCCGCCGGAGCCGCCGCCGCCGGGTGCGCGTACGTACTGGGCCAGGGCCAGCTGCTCCGCGTCGGCCTGCTGCTCGTCGCCCTGCCCCTGATCTGCGTCCTGACCCTGCACCGCACCCGCCACCGGGTCACCGGCGACCGGCGGCTGACCCCGCCGCGGGTGCCCGCCGGCGGCGAGGCCCGCGTCCGGCTCCGACTGGAGAACGTCTCCCGGGTCCCCACCGGGCTGCTGATGCTCCAGGACCGGGTGCCCTACGTACTGGGACCCCGGCCCCGCTTCGTCCTGGACCGGGTGGAGGCGGGCGGCAAGCGCGAGGTCTCCTACCGGGTCCGCTCCGACCTGCGCGGCCGCTACCCTCTGGGCCCGCTCCAGCTCCGGCTGACCGACCCCTTCGGACTGGTCGAGCTCACCCGGTCCTTCAGCACCTACGACACCCTCACCGTCGTCCCCCGCACCGAGCCCCTGCCCCCGGTCCGGATGACCGGCGAGGCCAACGGCTACGGCGACGGCACCCGCCGCTCGCTCGCGCTGTCCGGCGACGACGACGTGATCCCCCGTACCTACCGGCGCGGCGACGACCTGCGCCGGGTCCACTGGCGCTCCACCGCCCGCTACGGCGAGCTGATGGTGCGCCGCGAGGAGACCCCGCAGCGCAGCAAGGCCACCGTCCTGCTCGACACCCGGGGCGGCGCCTACGAGGGCGCGGGCCCCGACTCCGCCTTCGAATGGGCGGTCTCCGCCGCCGCCTCCACCGTGCTGCACGTCCTGGAGCAGGGCTTCTCGGTGCGGCTGCTGACCGACACCGGCGACTCGGTGCCCGGTGAGGGCGCCGGCGGCTTCTCCTCGGGCGGGCAGGAGTCCGCCGAGGCGGCCGGGCTGATGATGGACACCCTCGCGGTCGTCGGCCACTCCCAGGGCTCCGGACTCGGCCGCGCCTGCGAAGCCGTGCGCGGGTCGGGCGGCGGGCTCGGCTCGGGCGGGGACGGCCTGCTCGTCGCGTTCTTCGGCGATCTGGACGACGTACAGACGGAAATGGCGGCCCGGATGCGGCAGCGCAGCGCGGGAGCGGTGGCGTTCGTACTGGACTCCGCGACCTGGGCCGCAGCGCCCTCGCGGGTGGAAGAGCGGCTGCGCAGGCTGCGCGACGCCGGCTGGACGGCACTGGCCGTCCCGCCCGGCGCGGCCTTCGCCGATCTGTGGCGGCAGGCGGGCAACGCCCCCGTCGGCACGGGAACGACCCCCGGAGGCCTCGTATGAGCGGGCGGGCACGCGTGACGCTCTTCGCCGCGCTGGCGACGCTGCTGACCTCCTGGTCACTGGCCCCGCTGGTGGAGACCTCCGGCTGGCTGCTCCAGGCGGCCGCGCTGCTGGCCGTGCAGTCGGCGGTGGGGGCGGGGGGCCGGCGGATCCCGCTGGCCCGGCCGCTGACCGTGGGCGCGCAGCTGCTGGTGTCCCTGCTGCTGCTCGCCCTCCTCTTCGCGGACAAGGTCGAGTCCACCGGGAGCGGGCCGCTGGCCTTCCTGGTCACCGACTTCGGCGGACTGTTCCAGCAGGGCGTGCGGGACGTCGGCGAGTTCGCGATACCGGCCCCCCTGACGGACGGCATCCGGCTGCTGCTGCTCTGCGGCGTGCTGCTGATCGGCCTGCTCGTCGACGCCCTGGCGGTCACGCTGCGCTCGGCCGCCGCGGCCGGGCTCCCGCTGCTGGCGCTGTACTCGGTGGCGGCCGGGCTGTCGGCGGAGCGGGGCGGTTCCTGGTTCGCCTTCCTGCTGGCCGGCGCGGGCTACCTGATGCTGCTGCTGTCCGAGGGCCGCGACCGGCTCGCCCAGTGGGGCCGGGTCTTCGGCGCGGCCCCGAGCGCGCGGGTGTCCGCCGCCTCGGGCTACGGCGGCGGCTCCGGCGGCGGGCGGGCCCTGGCGCCCGTGCGCACCGGCCGCCGGATCGGCGTGGCCGCGCTGGGGCTGGCGCTGGCGGTGCCGGCCGCGCTGCCCGCGCTCGGCGGCGGGGTGCTCGGCCGCCCCGGTGAGGACTCCGCCACGGCGGGCGGCGGGGGCACGATCTCCGCGGTGAACCCCCTGGTGTCGCTCCAGTCCAGCCTGAACGCGCAGGACAACCGGGTGGTGCTCAAGTACCGCACGGACAGCCCGCAGCTGGGCGAGCAGTACCTGCGGATCCTGGCGCTGGACGAGTTCAACGGGGTCAAGTGGGAGGCCTCCGGGCGCCCCCTGACCGACGTGCCGGAGCGGCTGCCGAACCCCGCGGGGCTGAGCGAACGGGTCCGCGAGGGCGCCGCCGAGATCCGCACCACCGTCTCGGCGGCGGAGACGTACGCCCAGCGCTACCTGCCGATGCCGTACCCGGCGACACAGGTGGACATCGCCGGGAAGTGGCGGTACGAACCGGTCGGCCGGACCCTGGTCGGCGACCAGCTGGGCAAGGACCGCTTCCAGAACGTGCAGGGCGCGCAGTACACGGTACGGAGCCTGCTGCTGCGGCCGACGGCGGCGCAGCTGCAGTCCGCCCCGGGCCCGAACCCCTTCGTGCAGGCCGAGTACACCAAGGTGCCGGACAACCTGCCGCCGGTGGTGGCGGAGACGGCCCGGCGGGTGACGCAGGGCGCGCCGGACGACTACACCCGGGCCGTGCGGCTCCAGGACTTCTTCGCGGTGAACGGCGGCTTCCGCTACGACACGAAGGTGTCCTCGGGGACGGGTTCGCAGGCCATCGCCCGCTTCCTCCAGGACAAGGAGGGCTTCTGCGTCCACTTCGCCTTCTCGATGGCGGCGATGTCGCGCACGCTGGGCATCCCGGCGCGCGTGGCGGTCGGCTTCACCCCGGGCGAGAAGCAGTCCGACGGCAGTGTGAACGTCTCGATGCGGGACGCGCACGCCTGGCCCGAGCTGTACTTCGAGGGCGTGGGGTGGACCCGGTTCGAGCCGACGCCCCGTTCGGGGATCTCGGTGCCGGACTACAGCCGCGCCGCCGCCCCGCTCCCGCAGCCGTCCGCGCCGTCCGCGCTGCCCTCGCAGTCCGCGGCGGCGCCCTCGGCGGCCCCCTCGCAGAACGACGCCTGCCCGCCGGAGCTGAAGAAGCTCGGCGAGTGCGGGGCCGCAGCGCCGAAGCGGTCCACCGCTCCCGGTTCCGGCGGCCTGCCGGTGGGTGCGGTCATCGGCTGGGGCGCGGCCGTGCTGGTCCTGCTGGGGCTGCCCCTGCTGCCGCTGCTGTGGCGCCGCCGGGTCCGCCGTCGGCGGCTGGCGGGCGGGGACGTGCTCACCGCGTGGCGGGAGCTCGGTGACGCCGCCTGGGACGTGGGCATCCCGCCCGACGAGGCGCTCTCCCCGCGCCGGGCCGCGGCCCGCGTGGTGGTCCTGGGCCGGCTGGACGGGGACGCCGCGCAGGCGGTGCACCGGGTCGCGGACGCGGTGGAGCGGGCGCTGTACGCCCCGCCCGGCGCGGAGACCTCCGCTCCGGGGCTGTCCGAGGACGTCCTCCTGGCCCGGAGCGCGCTGCTGGCGTCCGCGACCCGGCCGGGCCGGCTCCGGGCGCTGCTGCTCCCCCGGTCGGCGGCCCGCGTCTCCTGGGCCCTCTCGGCCCGGCTGGCCGCGTTCTCGGCCCGTGCCTCGGCCCTCTCAGCCCGCTTCCGCCTTCCCCTGCGCGGCCGCGGCTGAAGCCGGGCGCGGCGTGCGCGGTCTCCGCGGCGGCGCTCGGTTTCCGCGGCGGCGCGCGAGGACGGCAAAACGCCGGTGCGGTCGGGCTCGTTCCTCCAGAGCCCGACCGCACCGGCGTTCCCGTCACCGGGTCCCCCCACACTCCCGGCCAGGGCCCCGGTCCGCTCCGCGGCCCCGTGTCCGCGGTGCGGGCCGTGCGCCCCGTCCGATGCCCCCAGTCTGCTGTCCGCGCAGGTGGGAGCCATCCGTACGCGTACTCATCTGTGCACCTAGGTACGGATACTCAGTTCTACGCCGCCCCGGTCCCCCGAGGGCACCGCCGACCGGGGGTCAGCGGCTCCCGCTCACCCGGCCCCGCAGCAGCAGCGACAGCGCCGAGTGGACGTCGTCCAGCGACCGCTCGCTCTGGAAGGCCTGCCAGTCCAGCGCGGCCACCAGCACCATGCCGACCAGCGCGGCGGCCGTCAGCGGCACGTCGATCTCGGTGCTGAGCTCCCCCCGCTCGACGCCCTCGCGCAGCACCGTCTCCACCACGGCCACGGCCTCCTGGCGGACCACCATCAAGGTGGACTGCCAGGCCCGGTTGGTGCGCCACAGCTCGGCGACGTAGAGCTGGGTGAAGGCCGGGTAGCGGTCGATGAAGACCAGTCCCGCCCGGATCATGGCGTCGAGGGCCTCGATCCGGCTGCCGCCGCGCGCCTCGGTCTCCTGGGCCGCGGTGCGCAGCGAGGCGGTCAGCAGACCGACCCCGTGGCGCAGCAGCTCCTCGAAGAGCTCGGTCTTGCTGGCGAAGTTGTAGTAGACGGTGCCCTTGGCCACGCCGGCCCGCTCGGCGATCTCGTCGACCGTGGTCGCGGAGAAACCCTGTTCGGCGATGAGCGTGACGGCGGCTTCGTAGAGCTTCTGCCGGGTGGCCTGGCGGCGTGCGCCGCCGGTGCCCGTACCGGTGCTGCTGCTTTCCATGGCGCTGATTCTCACAGGTCAACAGCCCCCTACAGGCTCAGTTCCGGGTGCAGCCGGTCCATCGTCCACACCTGCTTGCCGCGGGCGGCGAGCGCGGTGAGCGCCAGGGCGCCCACGGTGAAGGCCACCAGGACCCCGCAGCCCTGCCACACCGGGGCGAGGTCGCCGCCGGTGATGAGGCGGCGCAGGCTCTCGACGATGTACGACATCGGCAGGTACGGGTGGATGGCGTTGAAGAAGCCCGGACTGGTCTGGACGGGGTAGGTGCCGCCGGCCGAGGTCAGCTGGAGCATCAGGACGGCCAGCACCAGGATCCGGCCGGCCGCGCCGAACTTGGCGTTGAGCCACTGGACGATCGCCGCGAAGCAGCCGGTGACCAGGAACAGGAAGCCGATGGTGAGGGCCGGGCGGGCCATCTCCAGGCCGAGGCCCCAGTGGAGCACCGACATCAGCGCGCCCACCTGCGCGGCGCCGAGGCCCGCCACGGGGAGCCAGCCCGCGAGGGCGATCCGCCAGGGCGAGGCGCCGGCGGCCAGGGCCCGCTTGTTGAGCGGGGCGATCAGCATGTAGGCGACCATCGCGCCGACCCAGAGGGAGAGCGGGATGAAGTACGGGGCGAAGCCGGTGCCGTAGTTGGGTGCCTTGTGCAGCGACTGGTTGGCGAGCTTCACCGGGTCGGCCATGACCTGGGTGCGGGCGTCGCGCTGCTGCTGGTCGTAGTCGGGGATCTTGCCGGCGCCGTCGTGCAGGCCGCCGGCGAGATCGCCGGTGCCGTCGACCAGCTTGAACATGCCGCCGTTCAGGCTGTGCGCACCGTCGCCGAGCTTGCCGACGCCCTCGCCGAGGGCTCCGGAGCCGCCGGCGGCCGTGCCGATGCCGGTGTGCAGCTGGGCCATGCCGTCGGCGGCCTTGTGGGCGCCGGTGTTGAGGGCGTTGACCTTGGCGACGGCCCCTTCGAGGTCCGAGGAGAGGCCGGGGGCCTTGGCGACGAGCTCGCGGGCCTTGGCCTCCAGGTCGCTCAGCTGGTCGCGGAGCTTGGCGATGTCGCCGTTGCTGTTGCCGACGAGGGTGTTGACGTCCGCGGAGAGCAGGGCGGCCTGGGCGGCGTCGTCCCTGATCTTCTTCTGCCGCTCGCAGAAGCCCGCGGGCAGCTGGGCGTTGGGGACGGCGCAGTACTGGGTGTAGGTGCTGTCGGTGAGGGAGGCGAGCTGCTTGGCGACCGAGGCGGCGGCCGGGGCCTTCTCGGCGAACTTGTCGAGGTGCTTGTTCGTCACCTGGGCGGTGTCGGCGACCAGCTTGGCGGTGTCCGCGAGGTTCTTGGGGTCCTTGACGAACGGACGGGCCTTCTCGGCGGCTCCGTTGACCTTGTCGGCGAGGGTCTGGGTACCGGCGGCGAGGTCCTTCGTGCCGCTCTCCAGCTGGCCGGCGGCGGAGTTGAGCTTCTTCAGTCCGGCCGTGAGCTCGCCGTTCTTCTCCTTGGCCGTGTCGAGGCCGTCGGCGAGTTCCTTCGCGCCCTGCTGGGCCTTGCCCGCGCCGTCCTTGAGCTTGTCGGCGCCGTCGGCGGCCTCGGCGGTCTTGTCGTGCAGGTCGGAGAACGAGACGAAGATCTTGTCGAGGAAGCCGCGGGAGGCGTTCGTGGAGGCGGCCGAGCGGACCTCGGAGAAGACGGTGCGGGAGATCGAGCCGACGATGTAGTTGTTGGCGTCGTTCGTGCGGACCTGGAGGGCGCTGGTGGTGGGGTCGGCGCCGCCGCTGGAGGCGATCTTCGCGCTGAAGTCGGCGGGCATGGTGAGGGAGAGGTAGTACTTCCCGTTCTCCAGGCCCTTGGCCGCCTCGGCCTGGCTGACCTCGTGCCAGTCGAACGTCTTGCTGTCGTGCAGCTTCTTGGTGATCTCACCGCCGGCGTCGAGGCGCTTGCCGTCCACGGTGGTGCCCCGGTCCGCGTTGACGAGGGCGACGGGAACCTTGTCGAGACGGCTGTACGGGTCCCAGAACGACCAGAGGTACAGGGCGCCGTAGAGCAGCGGCAGGAGGAGCAGCGCGACGAGAGCGGCCCGGGGCAGCTTCCCCCTCCCGAACCGCTTCAGCTCAAGCGCGGCCAGTTTCGGCGAGCGCATCGTCCGCCCCCTTCGGGTCTTCGTCGTCGGTGGTCTTGGTGGTGGGCTCCGTGCCGGCGGCGGTCTTCTCGGCAGTGGCCGCCTTCTTGCCGGCGGCGGTCTTCTCGGCGGTGGAGGCGTCCGGGGCCCCGCCGTCCTCGCCGGTGCCGGGCTCGCCGCGGGTCGTGCCCTTCGCCGTACGGTCCGTCGTGCCGTCGGTCGTGCCGGCCGTCGTGCCGTCCGTGTCGTTGTCCGGGGCCGGACCGGCGGCGGCGTCCGCGTCCGCGGGGGACGCGGGGCCGCCGGACAGGCCCCAGGTGATCTTCGGACCGGCCTCGCGGGCGACGGCCGGGCGGGCGGGGGCGGCGGGGGCGGCGGCCGTGGCGGGCGCCCCGGGCGCGACCGTACGGAGCACCGTGACGCCCTCCGGTGCCTCGCTGCACACCGCGAGGACGGTGGTCCCCCGGTCGGCGATGGAGCGCAGCAGGGCCCAGGCCTCGGCCCGTTCGGCGTCCGAGAGCTTGAGGTCGAGGTCGTCCAGGGCCAGCAGCCGGGGGTTGCCGAGCAGGGCGACGGCCAGCGAGAGCCGTACGCTCTCCAGCCGCTCCAGGTCGCGCACGGAGGTCCGCGACCCCTTGGGCAGGGTGGCCGGGTCCAGTCCGACGGCGGCCAGGGCGGCGGCGATGCGGGCCTCGGTGGAGGCGCGGCGCTCGCCGCGCGGGCGCAGCAGGGCCCGCAGGGGGCCGTCGTAGCGGCGCTGGAGCAGGGCTCCCTCGCGCAGTTGCTCGGCGACGGTGAGGGCCTGGTCGAGGTCGTTGACCCCGGGGACCGGGCCGAGGGCGGAGATCCGGCGGACCGAGGCCATCTTCTTCGGCAGCCGGTGGCGGCCGATCTCGGCGTGGCCCTCGGTGGGCTTCATCCGCCCGGTGAGGGCGAGGAGCAGGCAGGTCCGGCCGCTGCCGGAGGGGCCTTCGAGCGCGATCAGCGAACCGGGCGCCGCGTGGAGGTCCACGCCCCGGAAGACCCAGCCGCGCGGGCCCTTGAGTCCGAAGCCCTCGGCCTTGACGGCCGCGCCGTGCGGGCTGTCCACGCCGTCCCCCTTCTGTCGAATCCGTCGAAGTTTTTGAACTGACCGGTCAGTTCAAAAACTATCAGGTCCAGGACCAACGGCCGCACCCGAGGGGGGCCTCGGGGCGGACCGGAGGAGAAGGTGCAGGTCAGCGCGATTGTCAGTGGGGGCCGTCACGATGGATCCACGGCCGCGCACGCCGGCACGGCCGCCCGCACCACCGCCGAGCACCACGCAACGACAGGAGGTTCGTCATGGCCACACCGTCCCCGTCCCCTGTCCACCCCGTCCCGCGCAGGGCCGCCGCACCACCGGCCGCCCTGGACCTGCTCGCCAAGGCCCACAGCGGCCTGGCCGAGGCGGCCCTGCTGCCCCGGCCCAACGAGCGGTACGCCACCGCCCACCTGGCCGCGCTGCGCGCCGCCGCGGCCGTACTGGCCGCGCGCGGGCGGCCGGAGCCGGCCGGACCGAGGCGGCGGCCCAGGATCCGCAGCGCGTGGGAGGTGCTCCCGGAGATAGCGCCGGAACTGACCGAGTGGAGCGCCCTGTTCGCCTCCGGCGCGGCCCGCCGGGCCCGGGCCGAGGCGGGGATACCGGATGCGGCCAGCCCCCGGGACGCGGACGACCTCGTACGGGAGGCCGGGATGTTCCTGCGGCTGGTGGAGCGGATGCTCGCGCTCCAGCCCCCGGCGCAGCCCCTCCCGCAGCCCCGGCCGGAGCGTCCCCACGCGGGATGACCTGCCCGGTCGGCCGAGGCAATAGGGTGGGGCACGCAGCGCTCACCCACCCTTACGCGCCGAGGAGCCATCAGCCGTGTCGGACACTTCCCGCCCCCGCGCCTCCCTCCGCACCGCCGTGGTGTGGGAGGTCCTCAAGGAGGCCCTCGACCGCCGCGCGAAGGCGACCGGGCGGGACGTCCTGGACGTGCTGGACACCGGTGGCGGCACCGGGATGTTCGCGGTGCCGCTGGCCCGCCTCGGCCACCGGGTGACCGTGGTCGACCCCAGCCCGAACGCCCTGTTCGGGCTGGAGCGCCGGGTCGCCGAGGCCGGCGTGGCCGACCTGGTGCGCGGGGTCCAGGGCGACGCCCAGGGCCTCCTGGACGTGGTCGAGCGGGACGCGTACGACGTGGTGGTCTGCCACGGGGTGCTGGAGTACGTGGACGACCCGGCCGAGGGCGTGGCCAACACCGTCGCCGCCCTGCGCCCCGGCGGCATCCTCAGCCTGCTCGGCGCCGGGCTCGGCGGGGCCGTCCTCGCCCGCGCCCTGGCCGGCCACTTCACCGAGGCCCGCACCGCCCTGACCGACCCGGCCGGACGCTGGGGCTCCGGCGACCCGGTCCCGCGCCGCTTCACCGCCGACCAGCTCAGCGAGCTCGTCAGCGGGGCCGGCCTGGAGGTCGGCTCGGTCCACGGAGTGCGGATCTTCGCCGACCTGGTGCCCGGCGTCCTGGTCGACACCGAGCCCGGAGCGGTGGAGGCGCTGCTGCGACTGGAGGAGGCCGCCGCCGAGCTGCCGGCCTTCCACGCGGTCGCCACCCAGCTGCACGTCCTGGGAGAGAAGCCCGCCTGATCTGCGGCCATGCGCGAACGGGCTCGGCCGCACACCCTCCGAACCGACGCCGCGCCCCGTATGATCGGAGACACCGTTCGGCATGGCGGAGAACTCATTGGGGAATAAGCGCCTCAGTGACCGCGCTGGCGACGGTACGTTTGACGCATCGCTTCACCGCCACCGCGTTTTCGTTGGCTCAGCGGTTTGCAGAATGTGGCGTAGAGGGCGGGTATCACGGGGGCGATTCCCCGCCTATCCTGAAGGGGACCCCTGGTCGCTACCCCCCGCGACCGACGGATGAGGAGGACTCCCGTGCCGCTCTCGGAGCACGAGCAGCGAATGCTCGAGCAGATGGAGCGAGCGCTGTACGCCGAAGACCCCAAGTTCGCGACAGCGCTTGAGGGTAGTGGACTGCGCACGTACACCCGGCGACGGGTATACCAGGCAGTCGCAGGCATTGTGGTGGGTATCGCGCTCCTCATGACCGGTGTGATCTGGCAGGAAGTGCTCTGGATCAGCGTGGTGGGATTCCTCGTCATGCTGGCCTGTACGGTCCTCGTGGTCACCGGTTGGCGCAAGGCACCCAAGCCCGGCGAGCAGCCCGTCTCCGGCAGTACCGGCGGATCGGCCCGAGGCCAGAACCGCCAGCGTCGGTCGATGATGCACCGCATCGAGGAACGGTGGCAGCGCCGCCGTGACGAACAGGGGCAGTAGCCCCACAAGGACACCATCGGTGAGGGGACGGCCGCCCCGCTGCGGCGGTCCCCTCACCCATTTCGCCCACAGGGCCCGTCCTGGGGCATGATGCCCGTGTGAGTGTGCTCCCCCTGGTCTTCACCAGCGGCTGGGCCAGCGGGATCAACGCCTATGCCGTGGTCCTCCTGCTCGGCGTCTTCGGCGCGACCGGCATGACCGACGAGGTCCCGGCCGCGCTCCAGCGCACCGACGTCCTGATCGTCGCGGGCGTGCTCTTCCTCTGCGAGGTGGTGGCCGACAAGATCCCGTACGTGGACTCCCTCTGGGACACCGTCCACACCGTGATCCGGCCGCTCTCGGGTGCCGTGGTCGGCGCCCTGCTGGCCGGGCAGAGCGGCTCCCTCACCGACATCGCGGCCGGCGCGATCGGCGGCTCCACCGCTCTGGCCAGCCATTTCGTCAAGGCCGGGACCCGGATGGCGGTCAACACCTCGCCGGAGCCCTTCAGTAACATCGCGGTCAGCATCGCCGAGGACCTCGGGGTGGCCGGCCTCGTCACCTTCGCCGTTTTCAACCCGTGGGCCGCCGCGGTCGTCACCGCCGTCCTGCTGGCCCTCGGCCTGGCCCTGGTGGTCTACCTGTGGAGCCGCATCCGCCGCTTCCGCCGCCGCCGTGCCGGGCGCCGGGAGGAGAAACGCCTGGCGGCCGAGGCCCGCGCGGCCACCGGCACCCCGCTCCCCTGACACCGGGGGCACCACCGGTCCGATGCCCTGACCTCGCTCGATAGGCTCAGCCGCATGGCGAGAATTGCGGTGATCGGCGCCGGCATGGGCGCGATGGCGACGGCGGCCCGGCTGGCCGTGGCGGGGCACCAGGTGACGGTGTACGAGCGGGGGGACTCCTACGGCGGATCGGTCGGCCGGTACGAGCAGGACGGCTTCTCCTTCGACACCGGCCCCGGGCTGCTGCACCTGCCCGCCGTCTACCGCGACCTGTTCGTGAAGACCGGCAAGCGGCCCCTGGAGGACCTCGTCGACATGGTCCAGCTGGACCCGGCCGTCCGCCACGTCCTGGGCGACACCACCGTCACCCTGCCGGGCGCCTCGCGCGGCGGGGTCGCGGCCGTCCTCGACGGGGCCTTCGGGAAGGGCGCGGGCGAGCGCTGGAACGCCGTCCTGGGGCGCGCCCGCGACACCTGGGACGCCACCCGTCGCCCCCTGCTGGAGGAGCCCCTGCGCCCCGACTGGCAGGTCCTGGGCCGCGACCCCTATCCGGCGCTCCGCGGCAGCGGCCTGCTGCGCCGCCGCTCGCCCTCGCTGGCGGAGGTGGCCTCGCGCGAGCTGGGCGGCCACCTCGGGGAGCTGCTGGCCGGCCGGGTGCGGGCGTACGGGCTGGACCCGGACGCCGCTCCCGCCTCGGCGGCCGCGCTGCCGTACATGGAGCAGACCTTCGGCAGCTGGTACGTCCGGGGCGGCATGCGCGAGCTGGCCACCGCCGTGTACGAGCGCTGCCTGGAGCGGAAGGTCACCTTCGCCTTCGGCACCCCGGTGCGGGAGGTCCTGGCGCGGGGCGGCCGGGCGGCCGGGGTGCTGCTGGGCGACGGCACCGAGGCGACCGCCGACTCCGTCGTCTGCGGGATCGACCCGCGGCGGCTGCCGGCCAAGTCCGTGTCCTGGCCGCACGGCGGCGCTCCGGCCCGCGGCGACGGGGTGCCCGCGCGGCTGACCCTGCTGCTGGCCCTGCGCGGCGCCCGCCCGGCCGACGCCGTCCACCGCACCCTGGTGCACTCCCCCGGGCTGGACGTGACCGTGCTGCGCCCGGACGACCCGGCCACCCGGCCCGACGCCGACCACGAGGCGGTCACCGTGACCGCCGTGTGCGGCCCCGCGGGCGGGGCGCCGGTCCCGGACCCCGAGGAGCTGCTGGACCTCGCCGCGCGGGCCGTGCCGGGGCTGCGCTCGCGGATGCTGTGGATGCGGGTGCGCACCCCGAAGGACGTGGAGGCGGCCACCGGCGCGCTCGGCGGCTCGGTGCCCCCGCCCGCCCTCGCCGGAGCCGGCGGGCGGCTGCTGTACCCGGCGAACACGACGGCCCTGCCGGGGCTGTACCTGGCGGGCGGCTGGGCCCACCCCGGCGGCGGACTGGCACACGCCGGGATGACCGGGGCCCTGGTGGCCGGGCTGATCGTGGAGGGGGCGGAGTTCCGGGGCTCGCAGTGAGCCCCGGCGCCCCGCGTCAGTAGCGGTACTGCCCCTGGTCGCCGTTGCCGTGGGCGTTGCCGTTGTTCTGGTACGGGTAGCCCTGCGGGTCCTGCTCCGGATAGGGCTGCTGCTGGTGGTCCGTGGCGCGCTGCTGCGGCACCCAGACCCCGCCGGGCGGGGTGTCCGTGGAGTACTGCTGCCCGGGGTCGGAGTACGCCGGGTAGGCGGTGTAGGCCGTGTAGTCGGGGTAGTTGTCGGGAGCCGGCGGGGTGACCGCGCCGCCGGTGCCGATGTAGGGGTCCGAGTAGGCGGCGTAGACCTGCTGTTCGCCCGCGGGGTAGCCGGTGTAGTCGTAGCCGCCCTGGCCCTGTCCGGCGTCGTAGGAGGCCGCGTACGGCTGGGCGTCCTGTTCGGCGCCGGTGAAGGGCGAGGCGAACGCGGCGGTGGCGTCCGGCCGGTCCGGGGCGAAACTCTGTATCCCGTACGAGCCCGTCTCCTCGGGCACCGGCTGCGGGGTGAACACCTCGTCGCCGGAGCCGGGGCTCGCGTCCGCGGGCGTGCCGTCCGGGCCCGGGGAGCCGTACTCCAGGTCGCTGACCTTGAGCTCCGGTTTCGCCGGGCGCGGCGCACCGCCGGACCGGCGCCGGCCGCGCTCCTGCCGTACGGGCTCACCGCCGCGGCGCAGCGCCCAGCCGGCCACGAAGCCCTTGCGGAAGGACAGCGTCACCAGGGTCTGGCCGACGGCGAAGGCGGTCGCGCCCGCGGCGATCACGAGGACGGAGGGCAGCACCACCCCGGCCACCACGCCCAGGAATCCGGCGAACGCGAGCAGGCGCCAGCGGAGCCGGGCCTTGTACTGCATCAGGACCTCGGCTAGCAGCCACAGCGCGACGATGCCGAACGCGATGTAGAGGACCGTCATTCCCATGCAAGGCCCCTCTCGGTACGGCCGTCGGCGCGGGAACGGGGACGGCCGCTCAGGCCCGCTGGTGCAGGCCCAGGTTCTCGTAGATTTCGAGGGTCGCCGTGGAATTGTTCAGCGTGATGAAGTGCAGCCCCGGGACACCCTCGGACAGCAGCCGCGCGCAGAACTCCGTGGCGAACTCGATGCCAATGGAGCGTACAGCGGCCGGATCGTCCTTGACGGCGAGCATGCGCTCTTTCACATCCGCGGGGAAGACCGCGGTGCTCAGTTGCGGCAGCCGGTCGAGCTGCTTGATGCCCACAACAGGCATGACCTCGGGGATGATCGGGGTCTCGCAGCCCGCCTTGGCGACGCTGTCGCGCAGCCGCAGATAATTCTCGGGATCGAAGAACATCTGGGTGATGGCGTAGTCGGCGCCCGCATGGCACTTGTCCACGAAGTGCCGGATGTCCGTGTCCCAGTCCTCCGAACGGGGGTGCATCTCGGGGAAGGCCGCCACGCCCACGCAGAAGTCGCCGGACTCCTTGAGCAGGCGCACCAGGTCGGCGGCGTAGTCCACGCCCTCGGGGTGCTTGACCCAGGGGCCCATGGGGTCGCCCGGCGGATCGCCGCGCAGGGCGAGCATGTTGCGGATGCCGGCGTCCGCGAACTGGCCGATGACGTGGCGCAGCTCGGCGACGGAGTGGTCGACGGCGGTCAGGTGCGCCACGGGGGTCAGGGTGGTGTCGGCGGCGATCTGCTCGGTGGCGCGGACGGTGCCGCCCCGGGTGGAGCCGCCGGCTCCGTAGGTGACCGAAACGAAGCTCGGGGAGACCGCCTCGATGCGGCGGAGGGCGTTCCAGAGGTTGCGCTCGCCCTTCTCGGTCTTCGGGGCCCAGAACTCGAAGGAGTACGAGCGCCCGGACGCGAGGAGGTCGCGGACCGTGTGCGCACGGTCCGACCAGGTGGAAGCGGTACCAGTGGCCATACGGGCAGGTTAGACGCGCGTTCGCGGACTCCGAAGCGCTGTCCATCCATTGGACACGTTTTTGGACACTAACCCAGCCGGGCGCGGATCCGCTTGGAGAGTTCGTGGGCGGCGGCGTGGGGATCGGCCGCCTCGGTGATGGCGCGGACGACCACGACGCGGGTGGCTCCGGCGTCCAGCACCTCGTCCAGGTTGGCGGCGTCGATGCCGCCGATGGCGAACCAGGGGCGGTCCTGGCCGAGGGAGGCCGCGTACCGGACCAGGTCGAGGCCGGGGGCGTGGCGGCCGGGCTTGGTGGGGGTGGGCCAGCAGGGGCCGGTGCAGAAGTAGTCGACGCCGGGCTCGGCGACGGCGGCGTCGACCTCGGACTCGGCGTGGCAGGAGCGGCCGATCAGGACGCGGTCGCCGAGGATGGCGCGGGCGGCGGGGACGGGGATGTCCCCCTGGCCGAGGTGCAGGACGTCGGAACCGATGGCGTGGGCGACGTCGGCGCGGTCGTTGACGGCGAGGAGCCTGCCGTGGCGGCGGGCGGCCTCGGCGAAGACCCGGAGGTGTTCGAGCTCCTCGCCCGCCTCCATGCCCTTGTCGCGGAGCTGGACGATGTCGACGCCCCCGGACAGGGCCGCGTCGAGGAACTCGGGGAGGTCGCCCTGCCGCTTGCGGGCGTCCGTGCACAGGTAGAGCCGGGCGTCGGACAGCTGCTGCATGGGTGTGTACCCCCGTGTGGTGGCGGTGTGGGGGGCCGGCCGCGGGGCCCCCCCCCCGGGGGTAGGGCGGGAAGAGGGGCGGGCCCGGGGCGGCGGGGATAACCAACCGGGCGCCAATAGAGCGA